>JBAXDW010000040.1:0-10306 GCA_037140755.1 Methanobacteriota archaeon | reverse complement strand
ACTCGAAAAAAAGAATAATCAATGTAGGAGAGGCGGCCCGGAGCCATCAGTTCATCACCTTGATCGCGATAAGTTTTTTGACAGATTCGACATCGCGGCGCGTTTTTACCTCGATCCTGCGCCCTCTCCCCTCGGCATATTTTTTCGCGTTTTTGACCTCCTCGATCATATCCTTCGGCAGGTCGCTTGTCTAGATTTCCGCGACGGCCCGGTCGCCGAAGACAAAAGCGATCCGAAAATAGCCCTAGCAGGGGGTGAAGAAAAACAGGTTCCGCCTTTTATGGAGCGTCTTCAGGGTCCAACCAGACTTCGAGCCGTAATACTTCCACTCTTCGGTGGGCTCGCCGTGTGCGGTTGTGGGCTCGCCGTGTACGGTTGCGACATGCTTCTCGATCTCTGCCCATAACGGGTATGTCTTTCCCAGGGCCCTAACAAGGGCTTCCTCGTCAGGCTTGGCCAGCTTGTCGATGAAAGCGTTCGCGGACATGGAGCTATGTTCCCTTGAGACTGATTCCTGCTACGTTAGGACCGAAGGGCCTTGTAAATTAATCGAATTTACTAACGCCACTAAGTCGTCTTTAGCGTCATTTGCCAACTTATTCCTCATTTTGAGTTCTTATAAGGTGGTTATTAGCTTGATCACAATGTTCCTGAAATCTGCAAGATAGTTTCAAAGCCCGTATCTTCATAAATGAAAATACCGTGAACTACCGCATTTCTAATGGCACAAATTTCTTTCATAGTCTTTCTAACTTATCTTCTCTCAGTTTCTGAATCAAGCTCGTAGCGTCTTTTATCGAAGGAAAAGGTACAAATACTGCTGCACGACTAAGAGCCCGCGCCTAATAACTCATTTTGCTAAGGCGCGGGGGTGTTAAAGTGACGGCTGCGCAGCCGGCGGACGGCAAAAGAGAAAATTTAAGCATCCGCAAGCACTTCCCTTATCGGGTTATGATAAAAAAAGGTCATAGCTATCATCGTGTTTGTTCTAGTCGTTTGCACTATTGCTGGTTGCACCACTACAAACAATACCAACCAAACGGCTAGTACTACTTTAAGCGCTATCTCAGGCGCGGTAGCAAGTACAGCGACACAGCACGATGCTTTGGAAAAGTTCATTGCAGCGTATAAAAACGCGTCATCCTCGGATAGCAGCAGGCAAATCACGGCGTGGAAACTTGAATGGGTTAACAGCTCATCTGCTCACTTACAATGGACATCGGTCGACAAAACCTCAAACCATACATTGGATTATGACATTACGTATGTGGTATTTCCAACGTCACAAGACGCGACAAATTACCTTAACGCTATGAATAAGACAGCATACAACCTCAGTAGCACTGAATACCCAAGCGGGGGGGTATATCAGAATGTTACGGGCCACGCACCGCAAATTTACAAAGGATACGTGTACGAGGAACAAACCCCGTCAAATATCTCAGAAAACAAGCGTTATGAGATTCAACAACTCGATAACATCGTATTTGTATCTACAGTAGTAGGCTGACCCTCAATCAAGTGCGGTTTGGGGGGGCGTTCGCCTGTCAAGAATCTATGATTGCGGTTATGTCACGCTACAAAAACGACGAGCAAAAAAGAGAAGAGAACCATAGCCGATGCGGAAAGATGCCCGTGAGCCATTCGAAATAGTTAAACGACTAATGATTCATACAGCCATTAGATACAGATCACAAGCAAACAGGGGGTCAAACGATCAAGATACGCGTGATGATGCTTACCTCACGGCAGTTTAAGCTGTTGCAGCGGTCAACCTTTTCGAAGTGGCAAGCACGCGATGATGGACGCCTCTCGACGATAAAAGAGCTGCTTGCGAAGTATGCCGCGTTTGTGGTCCGGAGCGACGGAGCTCTGCTCGGTGTCACGACTGATTCAATGGGCCGATCCACGCGACACTTGCTTGATGAGCGATTTGTTGATGAGAAGGGATTTAAGGCGTTACAGTTCCAGTTTCCAAGTTTTGAAGAAGATGAAGAAGCCACATAAGAGCGGGTGCACGCTTTTTAGCTAAAATTTTCTGTGGGTTGTTGCTGAAAACCGCGATCTTGCAGGTTCGCTCATAAATCTGCGCCAAAGGGCGTAGCAGTAGCCTTTCGTCTCTCGCTGTCGGAGCTACGATGATCAACTTATCCTATCCAGCAACCGGAGCCGTTCAGCGTTTCCTCCACACTTAATCCAAGTTTTTTAGCACGCGCGAGTATTTCACCCGTCCACAGTCCGAAGCTCGGATCGAGTATGACGCTGTATCCACCTTCATAGCCGTGCAGCGATCCATCCTCATACCATGCGAGATAATCAAACAAGTCTAGCGTCGGGGTGACTCGTTCGCTCACCCAGCTACCATAGTCCTTCCCTGTCTCTTCTTTCCATTCACGAAACGTCGTGCCGTACAGTTGCCAATCTGCTACGTTGGCTCGCGTTAGCTCCATGAAGGACTTTGCTCCGATGATTCGAATATACCGCACGGTTCCCCCCGGATCTCATGCGAGCTTACATGACTAGCGAGACCGCAAAATGGCCGCTCATTCAGCAACTGCGCGTCGTGTCATATTTACTCGTGTATCGTCAACCCTCAACTAAGAGTTAAACCCACCTATAAAGAGACATACGCCTGTTACAGCATTCGTCCATCACACGCTTTTCAACAGACTTCGCGCTGCATAAGCTTAAAACTGATGCCCGCTACTTGGCTACTGTGTCTTCTTATAGAAGTTTCGTGACGCTCTTGACAGCTGCGCGCACTGATGGGGCGGGCCTTGTAAGTCCCGGCGTAGTTGGCGGCTTTACAGGCGGAGCACTTGGCGTTGTTGTAAGCGTCCTTGCGAACATATGGTCCGGAGTCATTGTTGGCGTTGTCGTCGGCGCGTTGGTCGGCGCCTGGGGTGGCAGGCACGGCGGTGTGGTAGTTGAATGCCTGATTGGCGGGTTGGTTGGTTCATTCGTCGGGGTTCTGCTCGGTTTCTTCATCGGCATCCCGTTGGGCGGCATATTGAGTGCGGTCTTAGGCCTGCTGCTTGGCGTTATCGTCGGAGGGGCGCTCGGAGCATTCATTGGTCAGCAAATCCTTGGAGGGGTTGGAGCGCTGACTGGAGCGGTCATTGGCGCGATTCTTGGACTCGTGGTAGGAGTGATCTTCGGAGCTCTTCTTGCGCCGCTTGCAGGGATAGTAATTGGAGCTCTTGCGGGCGCTTTAATTGGCGCAATACTTTAAGCGTCAACGTTTTGCGCAATTTTAAAGGTCGCTCGTCCACCAGTTGATTTTTTGCTTCACCCAGTGATGCTCTAAAGCGCAGCTGTGAGTAAGAGTTAAATATGAACATTTAAGCTTAATAAAATGCTCATACATCGTCTGGAACCCGACGCTATTATGGGGTCCGTTTGCACGCGTGTGTCGCAATCGAGCTGAAGTTGCATCCATCGCCTGCATTTTTCAAGCAAGTGTCAAATAATCTGAGGACAAATTAAAATGGGAAGCGCACCAGCTGAAAAAATCGTGTTCGCGTGTTTGCTTATCTTGATAGTACTGTTTTCCACAGTCCACGTAAACGTGCAGGGCGCAGAGGACGCCGGGCAAACGAAAAAGTACGTCATTTTTAGGGATGATGACGTTGCGCCGAAAGCTAAGGTTGCCGAACTTCAGGCCGCCGACCAAGTGCATATCGACAAGAACGTGCCGGTGACGCTGGGCATCGTTCCGCATCAAAACGCATCGGCAGGCAACCAGCTCCTTCAAGATAGACAATTCCTCAACTACATGCAATCAATCGCTTCAAACCGCCTTTTTGAGTTCGCGCAACACGGGTATACACATCAAAGTGGGAATATGGCAAGTCCCAGCGAATTCTATGGGCGTCCCTATACCGTTCAGTACGACACGATAAAGAAAGGGCGAGATGACATCACGCGGGCGTTTGGGGTCGTTCCCACGACGTTTGTACCGCCGTTTGATAAGGGAGACAACAACACCCTAAAGGCGGCTAAAGCGTTAGGATTCACGGAATACAGCACTGCATTCCGCGATTTCAACGTAAACGAAGGATATAGAGAGGGTATCAAGGTTGAGTCGGTCTCGCTTGTGTTCGCTAATGAGAGCCTTACGTCGATGAAGAATAAAACTGAGCTGTTCCTCAACGATCCGCATAGCACAGACACCTTCGTTGTGCTATATCACCCCGCTGATTTCAGCGGGCCAAATAATGTAGTCAATTCACAGAAAGTAAAGCTGCTAGCGGATTATATCGATTATTTAGAGGGCACAGGACGAGTGCAGTTCACTACGTTTGATCGCTCGTTGACGACTGAAGGTGGCGGGAGCACCTTGAGTAATGAGGCCACCCCCTCAAAAACGACTGCCGCTTCGAACAACGAAGTGAACAGCATTTCCACGGGTAATAGTCTCATTGGGGGGCTTGGCAATCCATCACTTTATGCGAGCTTCGGACTGATTGCCCTCGCTTGCATCGGTTTCTTCTGGTTTATGGCTCGACCAAACTCAACGCGAAGACCGCCGAAACGATTGTGAACGGGAAAAACGTTCGCATCGACGGCCGTTCGGGGTGCAGCAACGCGGCGCGTGTTAAGGCGAAACCCCTAAAAACTGCAAAAAGTCTGCCATCAGAAGAACTAGTCTGTCACCACCCGGTCCGTAACTGCTACGAGAATTTCAACGAATCTTCTTCGCCAGACCCTCGGTGAGTCGCTGCAGGGCTGGTGAACTATCGTGCGGATCTAGCTGAACGTCTATGATCGTAAACCCTGCTTTGTACGCCTGCGCAACCTCGAGCGCGTGGTCGAGCTCATCCTCTGTCGTTACCACCACGCCCTTCCCTCCTCCAACGACGCCCGGAACAAGGCTGTACTGCCATACCTGGAGATCGTTAAACGGCCCGTCTAGCATCGGCCGTTCGGTCCCATACCCGAAATTGTTTAGCACCACAATGATAGGGTTCAGGCCGAGTCGCGCGGTAGTTGAGACCTCGATTCCGGTCATTTGGAAGGCCCCATCGCCGACCAGCACCAACGGGCGGAGATCTGGGTTTCCGAGTTGTGCTCCAATGCTCGCTGGCACTGCAAACCCGAGCGAAAGGTAATACGCAGGCGAGAGGAATTCGGTCCTACGGTGTGTAATGAGGTCAAGTCCTCCGAAAAGTGCATCGCCAACGTCGGCAATGACTACAGTATTGTCCTCGAGGGCCCAGTTGAGCCGCTCAAATAACCTCCTAACGGTAATCTTTTGCCCCCTTTTCGTTAAGAACGGCTCCATTGACCGTGGACGAGGTAAATCGCGGGGGGTTCGCGGCACGATGGGGGCGTTAATCAACCCGTCGAGGAAGTCGTGTAGGCGGACGCGCGAGTAGTTGAGGTGCCTGACCGAACAATGCTCGCTTGTGACGTAGATTGCCTTTTCCTGATCGATGTGTGCTGTGTATTGCCCCAAGTTGACATCCGTCATGAACGTACCAAGCAGAATCATACAATCACTCGATTCTACGTAGTCGCGGACCGATGCAAAGCCCATAGCCCCTTCATAGATGCCGATGTATAGCGGATGGTACTCCCCGATGACCGACTTCGCGAGAATTGTTGAAGCGACTGGTATCTGCACTTTATCGACTAAGGCAACGAGCTTGTCCTGCAGTCCGAAACGGTGCAGCTCAACCCCTGCAATTACCACAGGCTGCTCCGCCGAGTTGATCATCTTCACTGCTTCGTCGACGGCGCTTAACAAAGCGTTTGGATCGCTCACGGCTTCTGCTTGCGTTAGCTGAGGCGGATAGGACTGCTTAACGGGCGCGAACGTCATATCACGTGGGAGCTCAATGTATACCGGTCGACTAACGCGGAGTGCTTCTGACAAGACGCGGTCAACCTCTCCACACGCAGTGCTTGGGTCGTCGAGGACCGTGGACGCGACAGTCACTTCCGCAAAGACCTTCCTCTGCGTGTCAAAGGTCCGTACCTTGTGGTGAAGGAGCGGGTTGCCGATACGTTCTTTGATTCCTGGGGCTCCGGCGATGACCACCAGCGGGGATTTTTCCGCATACGCCTGCGCTGTGGCATTCACGACCTTCAGACCGCCGACGGAATAGGTAACGCACACGACGCCCATTCCGCGGACGCGTGCGTAAGCGTCGGCAGCGTAGCCCGCGTTCAGTTCGTCGCACGTCGTTACAAGGTTGATTTGACTGTCGCTAAGCTGCTTGAAAAAGCCCAGCACATAATCGCCTGGCACTCCGAAGACGTGCGACACGCCTAACGATTGAAGTCGCGCGATAAGATACGCTCCAACGTTGTCCGGACGATTGGATATCACGGATGCATAAGCATTATCACCTTCCATGTCGCTCCTCCTGGTTCGTGCTGATACTACAACAAGTGCCCAAATTTAGTTGCTTGGTCGATGGACTTCCTTTATGTTCAACAACCCCATCGTCCTTTCGTACTATTAAAGCTATATACGGTATGCCTCTCTCAACGTCAGTCTATAGACTGACCCGCTCGCGGGATTGTTGATCACGGACTTGCTGTCGCACCTGGAACCGCCATGTGATTGGCTACGTCCGACGCCCTGACTGCTCACGAACGAGGATTATGCGGGCTCAAATGCTCACTTGTCACCCTGCGCGTGGCGGGCAAGATATTTAAACGAATACGTTTCAATGCGGCATCAATGCTAAAAAATGACCTTTATACGGCATTTAAAACCACCGTGGTCTTTTTAGTATTGTGCGGATTGGTTTTCCCGTTCCTCCTTTTCGGGATCGCGCAAATTGCCAACAAGCCGGCGGCTGAAGGAAGTATACTGACGCAAAACGGCACCGTCGTCGGTTCGAGCTTAGTCGGACAGGCTTTTAGCGACCCAATACACTTTCAGTCAAGACCTGCGAACGTGTCCAATTGGGGGCCAAATAACCCCGCACTCGTCACAAATGTCAGTCAGCGGGTTGCCTATCAAAAGGTGCTCAACCCAACAATGAACCTCGTGCCGATCGACTTGGTAACCCAGTCCGGATCGGGAGTCGATCCTAACATCACGCCGGAGAACGCCCTTTTACAGGTGCCGCGTATATCGAACTTGACCGGCATCTCACAAGAAGTGCTCATCGGGCTTGTCAACCACTATACCGAGAGGCTCGTCGTCGGCGTCTTTGGAGCGCCCCGGGTGAATGTCCTTCAGCTTAACATTGCACTAAATAGTTTGTTGAGCCCTGCAGCGTTGAGAGCCGCTGAGGCAAATGCTACAGCCCTTAACGCGGCGGCACTGAACGCAACGGCTGTAAACTCAACGACCAAATAACACGTGAGCAGATGGCCGGGAGTGGGGAGTTAGACGCGTGAGGGCGAGCTTAGGCGACTTGGGGTAATAAGCACACAAAGCTATGTCGGTTCAGTTTGAAAGTAACATTTTCTAGGCTACTTCGGGGAGCCGAGCGCTTTTGATAGTTGCGGTTCGCCGGTGGCCGACGTAATCGCCAGGATTTCGTCACCGGTTGCAAGAACAGTCGAGCCTTTGGGGAGCAGGAAATCGTTGCCGCGGATTATGCTTACAAACATGACGTCCGCCGGCAGCGACAGGTCCTTGATTTCCTTTCCGACTCCTGGACTGTTAGGTTCTATCTTCAATTCTACCAGGGACACGTCACCCTTCTTTAGTTTAAGGAGAGTGACTATATCACCGAGAGCTATCTCTTCCTGCAGGATTTTGGCGATCATATGGGTATTAGAAAGGGCGATATCTACGCCGAACGATTCACGGAACAGCCACTCGTTCTTCGGATTATTAATGCGGGCAATTGTGTGCGGCACCTCGTATTCATGCTTGGAGAGCATGCATACTACGATATTGTCTTCGTCGTGCCCGGTCGCCGCGACAACCGCATCGGCCTTAAGCACGCGCGCCTCATCCAGGATATACGGTTCACAGCCGTCACCTTTGACGATATTCAAGTCAGGCTGGTCTTCAAGAATCTTGGCGACCTGTTCCTTCCTTTCCTCAACCAATGTGACCTCATATCCGCTTTCTTTCAGCATGAGCGCCAGGTATGAACCGACTTTCCCCCCGCCGACTATGACTACATACATATATCCTCCATATCCCCTTCATTTATGGGGTGAGCATCTTCTTTAGTTTCGGCATGGACGTTGTCAAGACAGCGATCTCGGCGACATCGAATTCCTTAAAAGCGTCCGCCGAGCTTGGAATAAAAGCCTTGCCGCCGCGGATAATCGCGATTACCGAGATTTCTCCCGGGACAGAAAGGTCATTCAGCGTCCTTCCGATAAGCCGGGGTGGAATCACAGCTTTGGTTATTTGCACTTCTCCGTCTCCCAACGAAATGTCTCTAACTATACTTGTATACGTGAGTAGTGTCAGAATCTCATTGGCCGCCCAGGTGACGGTGGATACGGTCTGTATGCCGAACTTACGGTATATCTCCGCCCGGCGCGGGTCATAGATCCTCGCGACGACCTTGGGCACGCGATAAACGTCCTTGGCAATTGTCGCCGACACGACATTTGAGTTGTCGCCGCTGGTTACCGACAGAAACGCGTCAGCGCGTTCGATGCCGGCCTTCTTTAACGCGTCGCCGTCGAAAACCATTCCCTTTATGGTCTGGCCATTAAAATTTTTTCCCAGGCTTTCAAAAGCCTCCGTATTCTTGTCGATGACGCTAATTTCGTGTCCCCCTAAGGACAATTTAGTCGCAATCGTCGCTCCTACCCGGCCGCATCCGGCGATGATTATTTTCATAGGTCACCCCTTTATCTTATGACGCTAGCATACTCGATTGTGCTTGGCGTCTTAACTTTCTTCTTATGAAATATTTCCGTATTTCATCGGCAATTAATAAAGTCGGAATCAAAGCGATCAAAAAAGCCCAATCGATTGGCCCTAACGGACCCATATTGAATACGTTCTGGAGAAACGGAATATAAGTGAGCGCGACTAGAACAACACATTCTGCAAGGATCCCCCACAATAGAAGCCTATTACTGAAGAAGCCCACTTTGAATATCGACTCCACGTTGGTGCGTTGGGCGAAAGCATTGCCGATTTGAGTGGTTACGACTGCGTTGTGTGTCATCGTGGTTGCTGTTACGTAGACTAGCCCTGTGGCTGCCATTTCCATGCCCGGTCGCCATCCGTTTGTAAGGTACATGAAATAGAATGCCGACATAGCCGCTACCGCTTGAATCGGACCTAAAAAGAGGTATGCCTTAGATAAAGTTCTACGGTTCAACAGCCGTTCGTTCCGGTCGCGCGGTTTTCTTTGCATGACACCCGGTTCGGGAGCTTCTGTCCCCAAAGCCAGCGCCGGTAACATATCCGTTCCCAAATCAATCGCCAATATCTGCATAATGGTCAGCGGCAGGGGAATCTTAAATATTACGTACAGAATAAACGGAATGAGTTCGGGAAAATTACTCGTGAATATATAGACTACGAATCGCCTGATATTATCATAGACAGCCCGGCCTTCTTCGATTGCGTTAACGATGCTGGCAAAGTTATCGTCAGTCAAAATCATTTCGGCTGCTTCCTTGGCGACATCCGTTCCTGTTATCCCCATGGCCACGCCTATATCGGCCATCTTACGAGCAGGGGCGTCGTTGACGCCGTCCCCGGTCATAGCAACGACATGGCCCATTTCCTTAAGGGCTTTGGCTATCTTCATCTTGTGTTCCGGAGACACTCGGGCAAATAGGATATCCGGCTTGCCGAGCTCTTCCTCCAAAGCTTCGATACTCATTTCATCCAGTTCGGCGCCGGTTATGATCCTTACAGTATCGCCTTTGACAATTCCGATCCTTCGGGCAATAGATTCAGCAGTCAATCCATAGTCGCCGGTGACCATGATGATCTTTATCCCTGCCGTGGCGCATTCTTCGACCGCCGTGGCCACTTCCTCGCGCGGCGGATCCATCATGGCAATCAACCCCGCGAAGACCAGGTTTTTCTCAACAGTTTCAGCCGTATACTCTTTTTCTTCCCGGGCTATGTTCCGATAGGCCATAGCCAACACGCGCAATCCGTTACGCGCGAATTCGTCGTTCTTTTCCATGATGGCTATTCGCTGCTTCTCGTCCAACTGCTGCATATCGCCCGCATGCCAAATCGAGTCGCATAAGCCTAGGACTTCTTTAGGGGCGCCTTTGATATACGCAACCTTATTGTTCTTTTCAATGTGAATAGTCGACATCATTTTACGCACGGAATCGAACGGCAACGCATAAACACGCTTGGATCGCGACAACTCGTCATCGTAGTCAAAGCCGGCTTTTC
>JBAXDW010000039.1:0-10333 GCA_037140755.1 Methanobacteriota archaeon | reverse complement strand
GTGCTCATCGCGCCCGGCACGTACACTGAGAACGTCGTTGTGAACAAACCGCTAACGATCTCAGCCGCCGGTTCGCGACCCACCGTGCGCTCGGCCGATGCGAGTAAAGACGTCTTCCGGTTAACGAGCCCCGGCGTGCGCATTGACGGCTTGATGATTATAGGCGGTGCGTCAGGCGTAAACATCCAAAACACGTCGAAGTGTGTCGTTACGAACATCGTCGCAAGGGATAACGTGATGGCGGTTTACCTCTCATATAGCATGAACAATGAGATCAGCAACAGCAATCTTGCTGGCAATGGCTACGGGGTGTATAGCGATTATTCATCAAATAACACCATATCCTCTAACGTCGCAACTGGTGAAAAGGGCACTAGCAGTGTGCTTGGTGATGGCATCTATTTGTTTTACAGTGATTCAAACAAGGTTAGCAATAACAACCTCAGCGCAAATCACAATTATGGCATCTCACTGTACCACTCGTCCAACAACGCCATTTCAGGAAACAACGTTAGCAAAAATGAGGATTATGGCGTCAGGCTTCGGGAATCTGACAATAACGTGCTTTCGTTCAACACGATGCGCGCAAACGCGAAGCTAGGCATACTCATTATCCAAACGACAAATAACCAGATATACCTTAATAACTTCATCGACCAGCCCACCGCTATAAGCGGCGCCACTGAGGTAAAGCTCAATTCTCCGGAAGCAATGGCATATACCTACAATGGGGTCGCACGGACGGGATTTATGAGCAACTACTACTCTGACTACAAAGGGACCGACGCCAATGGCACAGGCATTGGCAGCGCGCCCTCTGCTTACGGCGACAAGTATCCACTCATACAATCAGTGGCGAGCTACGGAAATATCGTCTTGGCGAGCGCGGTTACCCCAACCCCCCCTCCGACCTCTACCTTTACCTCTACCTCGACCTCTGGCAATCAAAGTGCCAGTGGGACAAAACTTCCTGGATTCGAAGTAGCGACTGCTGTAGCGGGACTTACAATTGCTGGACTCTTGCTGCTCGGCAGGAAATACCGAGCAAAATAGCGTGCTTGCTCTCACAGCCTTTTTGAGTGCTTGCGTGATTCATCGCGATCGTGAAAGAGTACCTACGACGTGACCGAAAATGTCAAGCCAGTGGTTTGCCATCCTAACGAGTTAAGCAGTTGTTACCGACTAAAGATACACTTATGAAAAAGAAGCGTCAGATATGAGGATCATGAAACAAGCAGTGCCGATCGTGGCCGTTACCCTCATCGTGTTAATGCTCATAGTGGCGGGGTGTGCCTCCAATCAGACCACATCCCCTCAATCGACGACCGGTTCAGCGGCTGCTTCGGTAACAGCGAATCGCACGGCGAAGGCCGCAGTGACCTCCTCATCGCAGTCGCTGCACGCGCACCGTATCGTTTGTATCGGTGACTCAGTCACACAAGGGGGGTATGGGAATGAAACCGATCGATGGCCATATTGGCTCGAAGCACGGCTTGGCGGCGACTGGGAGGTCATCAATAAGGGTGAGGGTGGGTATAAAACGGCCGATATTCTCGCGAATATAAGCTCAGCCCTTGCGTTAAAACCTCATTTCGTCATTATTATGGGTGGAATCAACGATATAGTGTTTGGTCCAGTACCGCTTGCTACCACGCAGGCGAACATCAAAACGATGTGCAAGCGCGTCGAATCTTCCGGCGCCGTACCCGTCCTGTGCACCATCACACCCGTCGGCTTCAACAGCACGCAACGGAATACATTGAACGCGTGGATTACTAAATACGCTCAGTCGGAGGGATATGACCTCATCGATTTTAACAAAGTCTTAGAAACCCCATCGAAGCTAGGTAATTCAAATACGGCGCTCATGACGGCTGACGGCATACATCCGAACACGGCAGGATATATCAAGATGGGAGAAGCGATCAATCTTACCATCTTCACAGGGGGAAGCTAACCTAGTTGTTGGATGCGTTGCGGATCAAACCACTGGTTTACCTTTTCTTGAGTTGATCAGCGTCGTCCTCGTCGCGTTGTGGGCGTAGACGTTCGTACTACCACCTCCGTAGACGACGCCGTTGACGACTTAGAGAACAGGTCCCGTAGGTCCCTGTCGAGGGGTGCCCCCACTTCAACTGGCCGTTCGATCTACCGGCCCCGCGACCGGGTGTAGTCACCGGTGTGCGGTACATTTTATCTGGAACCGTTTACGCCACCGAAGCAATGAGTGTCTTCGGATCCCTTTGTAAGAGAACACGTTGCTTTCTTACCTGAAGATTGCACGCCGAAGTCTGCTGTAGCAAGCTACTCGTAACGTCTCGAAAGCAACTCAGTTTTTTGAGAGACCGTTCGATAAAGCTGTGCGATAGAAACACTTTTCACACCTGGAGTGTTACTACTAATGACAGAAGTATTACAGGTTGTGAGGTGGGTTAATGGACCAAGGATTGGTGCGCACATGCATATCCCTCCCGGAACGCCTTTTGAGTCGGTTTGACGAGATCACAAAAAAGCGTGGCTACTCTTCGCGTTCTGAGGGAATACGGGATGCCATAAGGAACGCCATTGTACATTATGAGTGGATGAACGAGGTAGACGGGCTACGTTTAGGAGTCATTTCGCTTGTTTACGAGCACAATCAGCGAGGGCTCGTAGATGACTTGGCCGAGATACAGCACGAGCACGCGGGACTAATCATATCGTCCATCCACGTTCACTTGGACCATGGTGACTGTTTAGAAACGGTTATTCTACAAGGTGAAGGCAAGATCATCAAAGAGCTAACCGAGACGATAATGGCGCTTAAGGGCGTCAAATATGTTAAGCTTAACACTATATCGCCTGGCTCAAACTATCTGCACCCCCATGATACCTGAGTGGATGAAAGAGGTCGAAAGTGGCCCGCGCGAAAGTTGTCCTAGTAGTGTAGACAAGAAGAAGAGTTTTGTGGAGAAGTCGATTTCTGGCATTCTCAATTTTTTCCAGGAGAGCATGATCTCCGAGGGCTATACAAAACGCGATGGTTTATTGCAAAGCATAGATCCCAGAGTGAAGTTGGTCTCTTTCCTCGTTGTTATATTCGCTGTTAGCTTGACGAGAGATGTCGAGATAATATTTGTCGTCTATTTATTGACCTTGCTGCTCGCGTATCTTAGCAAAATAGAAATATCTTTTTTTATCAAACGCGTGTGGGTGTTCGTCCCTATTTTTGCTGGCATTATTGTGCTACCTATAATCTTCAACGTCTTTATGCCCGGCGATAATCTGGTGACGCTTGCAACGCTAGGCAATGGTACTCACGTAGGGCCACTCCCTCTACCGAGTACAATCTACATCACTAAGCAGGGCACGATCAGTGCCATCACGTTTATCTTGCGAGTCGCTACGTGTGTTTCAATCGCTGTACTACTGACCCTCACAACCAAGCGAGACGTGCTCTTCAAGTCCGTGCGATCACTTCGCGTTCCGAAGGTGTATGTCCTGACGCTCGACATGTGCTATAGATACATCTTCCTTCTCATGGACGCCGTCCGGGATTTTTACACAGCCAAAAAGAGCAGAACAATTAAGACGTTGCCTATGGGCGAAGAACAAAAATGGGTGGCAGGCCGTATTGGCTATGTACTCGTGAAATCGTTGGATACAAGTGAGCGGGTGCACAAAGCTATGATCTCCCGCGGCTTTGATGGGGACGTAAAACTCATGCACGACTACGTCATGCAAAAGAGGGATTACGCGACGATCGTAGCCGTGTCGGTGTTCAGCGTGGTGCTAGTGCTAATCTCTCAGAACATCATTTTGACCTAATCTTCATCTGCGAGGCCTTCTATGGGGACAGTCTTCGAATTACAAAACGTATCTTACACGTATTTGGACAAGTTCCAGGCACTGAAAGATGTGAACTTGACGATGACTGCGGGAGAGCAGATTGCGGTGGTGGGTGCGAACGGCAGTGGAAAATCCACCCTCCTCTCTATACTCGCCGCTCTGATCTACCCCACGGCCGGTGAGTTTCATGCGTTCGGTAACTCGGTTACAGAGGAAGCGTTCAACTCGCTTGACGGTAATGAGTTCGGTCGCTATTTTCGAAAAAAAGTAGGCGTTGTGTTTCAAAACCCAGATATACAGCTGTTCTGCTCCACCGTTTTTGACGAGATCGCCTTTGGGCCACTACAGCTCGGCATGCCACAAGAAGAAGCCAAAAGGCGAACCGAAGAGATCATGTCGATGATGGGCATCGCAGGCTTGAGGGATAGAGCGCCTCACACGCTGAGTGGGGGGGAGAAAAAAAAAGTCTGCATCGCGTCGATACTCTCTATTAATCCCGACGTGCTATTGCTAGATGAGCCTACGGCGGGGTTAGATCCGCGCAGCCAATTGTGGCTGGTTGAGCTTCTTCAGGATCTCGCCAAAGCTGGCAAAACGATCATCACGGCTACCCACGATCTTGACATCGTTGAACAGATAAGCACAAGGGCCATTGTCTTCGGGGAGGACCACACAATTAAAGCGGATTCTGATTGTAGCGCGGTGATGAACGACCTAGAATTATTAGTGTCAGCAAACCTGATTCACAAACATATGCACCGGCACGCTACGTTGATGCATGAACATCTACATGCGCACGATGGAGCGCATCATCACGAGCACTAAAAAAGGCGTGTTCTCTAGAAACAGCCCCAAGTCGAAGCAAACCGGACCTCTTCATATTGGAATGCGCTACATCGGCTGCAAAAAAAGGCAAAAAAAACAATGAAGAGACTTGCGGCTATTCATTGTTTTGCGCAGCATTTCTCGTTATCACTCTACCAATCAGGATTAACGCGCCTGCTGAGAGTATCACTCCTATGATCGCTGATAGCCAGTATGCCAGACTGAGGTCGAGGAATGCCTCTCCAAGGTTTGGTAAGGCGTAATCCGGTATTGGCGCACTCCATAGGCTGGAAATACTGGCAAGACCAGCGGGGATAAATCCTACGAGTTGCTCTAGCTCCTCCGCGCCCCATTCTCCGTACGCAGTACCGACCGCAAGTAAGCCGATGGGCACTGCTATGATCAGCACCACTAGTCCTATTAACAAATTCCTTAGAAGCTTGTCCATGGATCTCACCTCTTTTCAAGCCGGTGCTGTTGTTGCAGCGCCCGTGGTTTCCTCTCCTCGTCCTTTGTAGTCGAATATGATCGTAGGATCAGTGCGTGCTATATAAGCGAAGGCTAGTGCCGTTACAACTGCTTCCACAAAGCCGAAGAAGAGCATATGTTCAATCAGCATCACCGGTACAGTGATAGAGAGCCCGTATGGCATATATAGGGCTGTGCCCTCGGCTGAGTGCTCAAGTAAAGGTTGGAGGCCGAGTTCAATGCCAGTGGCTAAAGCACCGGCAGTCAAGGCCACATATCCGGCAACCCCTGCAGCGAGTATTCTTCGATTTGATGTAATCTTTGTCTTTCCGCTAATGAATCTATACAGGTAGAAAGCAACGAATGGTATGACGAAGGCCATGTTAAAACAGTTCGCCCCAAAAGCCGTGATACCCCCATCACCGAAAAGTAAGGCCTGTATGAGGAGCGCCACGGTTGTCGTTATGACAGCAACCCAAGGTCCCAGTATAATTGCTACTAACGCACTGCCTACAGCGTGCCCAGTGCTTCCACCTGGTATGGGCACGTTGAACATCATGATGACAAACGAGAAGGCAGCAGCCAGCGCAAGATAAGGTACCTGTCTGTCCTTGAGTTTCTTGCGTAGCCACGTTCCCGCATAGAGCCAAATCGGGATCATGATAATGTAAAGAGGTATGTAGGTTAGCGGTCCCAAATAGCCGTCTGGAATATGCAACTAAATCACCACAAACAGATGTACTTATAGTTATAAAAAACTATCGAATCGTAACACGAAAAACATACGTTTATCAGAAAAGTAATAACGCAGCGCAACAAAAGAAATTCACGCCGACACGCTGATCAAGAAAGACATGGGCTATATGCGTCCCCTCTGCTTTTTCGATGAATTTAAGTGCCGTGACGGGCACTAAAACGGTGGATCAAAATCGCAAAATTAGAGCAGGCATATTCTGATACCAGATATCGAGACACGCTCTACGGGGGGCGCTTCATTCGATGGACAAATGGGATCCCGCAGACTATTACAAGCATTCATATCCACAATACGCGTTCGCTTTAGGACTAGTGGAAAGGCTCAAACTTCTTGGGAACGAGCGCATTTTGGATATCGGTTGTGGCGATGGGAAGATAACCGCCGAGCTTGCTGCGCGTGTGTCACACGGGTCTGTGCTCGGCATTGATGCCTCTGCTGACATGATCGCATTTGCCCAAAACATGTTCCCGCCGTCAGTGCATACTAACCTCTCATTTCGCTATGGAGACGCTGCGAAGCTCACTTTTAGCCAAGAATTTGACGTTGTCGTATCCTTTGCTTGTCTCCATTGGACGGAAGACCTAGCGATGGTGCTGCAAGGCATCAAACAGAGCCTTGTCCCAGGTGGCCGGTTCGCGGCCCAGCTAATGGTGAAACGACTTACAACAAAAGAGAGAAGTGGTTCTCCGTTGCACCAAGCACGGAGGGAGGTTATGGATCGCCCCGCCTGGAGAGCGTATTTTCGGGGATTCAAGAAGCAAGGGACAGTTTATCGTGCTGATGAATACGAAAGGATGCTGCGCGAAGCCGGTTTTAACCCGTGCCGAGTTGAGTTCGTCGCACAAGATGTAACGCACCCCGGAACAGATGCACTGAAGGGGTGCGCACGAGCTACGTGGCATCGATATACAAGCCGAATTCCGGCCAAGCACCGCGACGCCTTTCTCGATGAGGTCGTTCAGCGCTTTACGGAGCTCTACCCCCCTGATCGTGGTGGCCAGATACACATTCGTATGAAGATATTAGAAATCGAAGCAACAGTAACAGGCAAATAGCTTTTTTTCACGCTCCTTTATTCCGGTAGAGCTTAGTGCTCCAGCGCTTATTCTGTTGTCTTTTAACACTGCACACCAACGTTGCTTTCCCGTTCAGCGTCGGTAGTCAAGTAACCTTGTTCTGCTTATACATCTACGGCGACGCCCACATAAGCAGCATTCGGGGCCAGCCTGCCCAATGCGCGGACGATGAAGACAACCGCGTTGCGAACGTCCAACCTATAACCGGACGTTATCGAACTATAGCTGCCACGTGTCAACGTCATCGCTTCCATAATGAGCCTTTAATGCGTCTTTTATTCCTAATCTAACGAGTTTTGCAACCCTGCTTCCAAAGGGGGTGGCCGGTCCGCTGTACAAAATCGGCTCCACTTCGCCACTGTTTTCATAAGCGACCACGATTGCGTCGCTTGTCGTGCCTGTGAAATGCAATCCTTTATCGATAAGAGCGTGCGTCTTCGCTTCCGTGGCGGTAATTATCGTCCCTGCTATCGCCCCTTCGCTCAGCGTTGTTGAGGATATGACGATTATGTTGATTGTGCCAAAAGAAGACGGATTAGTGAGCCCTGCAGTTACAAACACCGTCACGCACGCATCGCTCAGAATCTGCACGTTTTTCATTTCAACGGCGGTGAGAAGCGCGACGTATCCTCCCTCGAGCTTCATCGATGCGGCTATTTTCTCAATATAGCTCTTCGGATCATCGTGAGAGAAATCGTGGGGAACTTGAATGTTTAGGATGTTTTTTGCCGCTCTTCTGCCGCCATCAACGCCACTGCTCAGGGCCTCAAAGTTGCCTTTCAGAACTAAGACCCGATCTACTACCTCATATTCCACGGTTTCCACCTTTAAGCGTTAAGCGTTGAAACGCTGCTATCCGATGTGTGACTCAACATATGCCAGGAGCGTCGCGAGCTCTGCGAAAACGGGGCTGTTGCTTCGTAAGTCGCTATATATTCGTTGTGCAACACCTTGCGTAAAATCACGGCTTTCTATCGGCGTTTCTTCTAATATCACGAGTTTGTCCGCTGCAAGTTCAGCTGCTTCGAGGTTCTTTAGGTTCGCCGACCCGAAGCAGATGTTAGGCAGTACGACGATGCGTGCTTCTTGAATGAGTTGCTCGTTACGGCTGTGCGCCTCACTCGAAATGGGTGAAAACGGTGCTTCGACAGCGCACTCAATGCCAAAGTGCTGCGCTACGTCGTAATCGGTGTCGAGTGTATTCACCACGCCAGCAGAGACGCTCAAGCCCTGTTGGACAAGCCCGTGAATGACAGGTGCCCCCTTGCCCCCGCCGGGGATGACGTGCACCTTTTCAGAGCTGCGCTCTCCAGGCGTTTGCTGGGGGAGAAGTGTTATCGAAAAAGCGTTCGTAATCGGGTGTTTTCTTACGAGCGCTGAGACGTCAAACGCTTCCGTGATGTGCTCTTGCGTTAATACTTCTTCGACGGTGCCATCAGCGATGATCTCCCCTCGTTTTAGCAGCAGCAGTCGATCACAGTACTGAGCGGCAAGGTTGAGATCATGAATCGCAGCGATAACCGCAATGCCAGAAGCCGCAAGGCGCCTTACAAGATCAAAGATTTCAATCTTGATCCCAATGTCGAGCTGTGATGTCGCCTCGTCAAGAAGGAGGATCTTGGGCTCTTGGGCCAACGCTCGGGCAATGATGACGCGCTGTCGTTCCCCACCTGAGAGCTCGTTAATCTTGCGATCGGCAAACCGAGCGACATCGGTCATCTCCAAGGCCTTTTGCACCACGTCAAAATCGTGCGTCGATTCGGTCCCGAGGAATCTGATGTGGGGGCTCCTGCCCATAAGCACGACCTCCTCGACGGTAAAATCAAAAAAAAACGTGTCGGTACTCTGGGGCACGACCGCCATCTGTTGCGCGAGTCGTTTCGGCTTAATCCGGTAAACATCCGCGTCATCGAGCGTTATGATGCCGACTTGTGGCCTTAGCACCCCGCTGATTGCTTTAATGAGCGTCGTCTTTCCTGACCCGTTAGGGCCGACGAGACCGATTACCTCGCCGGGCCTGACCGTTAGTTGCGCGTTATTGAGGGCTTGTGTCTCAAGATAGTAGCAGTCAACGCCATCAACTCGCACACGTCCAGGTCCCCCTGTTTCAGAGCCACTTTCTTTACCGAGTGTACGCATTAACCGTTCCTCGTCCGTTGTATGTGCGGCAGCATCTAAAAGATGTTTTTCCTCCTGCTCCTGACCAGATACATAAAAAACGGGGCGCCAAGCAACGCGGTGATAACCCCGACGGGTACCTCAGAACCAGGTATTGCGGACCGCGCAATAATGTCGGCCCAGATGAGTAAAATACCGCCGAAGAGCGCGGAAGCAGGAATGAGTGCCTTATGATCCGGACCCGTAAACGTCCGCACCACGTGGGGCACGATGAGCCCGACAAATCCGATGATGCCGCAGAACGCGACAGCAACTCCCACTATGAACGAAACGGTTACCAAAAGGATCTTCTTGAGGCTCTCCACCGCCACGCCGAGGTGCTGCGCTGATTCTTCCCCTGACAGCATCAGGTTCAGGTCGCGCGCGTATGCGTAGACGATGACCGTCCCGACGAGAACCACGGGGAACGTTATCTCTACGTACTCCCATCTGCTCGCCCACAGCCCCCCCATGAGCCAAAAAACAAGTTGGTGCAGATTCTCACCCGAGAGGAACATTAGGAATGAGATCAACGCTGAAAAGAGGGTCGAGAGCGCAATGCCCGAAAGCAGCAGCAGCGAGACTGAGCTCTTCGGGCCGATCATCGAAAGCGCGTATACCGTGAAGGTGGCGATTATGGCGCCCGCGAATGCTGCGGGCGGGACGAAGACCGCGCTTACCAGCCCAAGTGAGATGATGAGCGCGGCACCAAACCCCGCACCGCTTGACGCTCCCAGTACATAAGGATCTGCCAATGGATTTTTAAAAAGGGCCTGCATCGCGACGCCTGCGACGGCGAGACCGAACCCCACGAGAAGTGCCATGAAGGTGCGGGGGAGGCGTATCTGATATACGATGATTGCCTCAGCTTCAGACCACGTGTGGTTTGTGGGGGCGACCAAATTGGAGAGTATTGCCACTATCTTTTGCGGGGCTATCCATACCGGGCCGATGGCAACGCCTGCAATGACCGTCACGAATAGGGTAGCTGCAAGCACGAGGAGCGTCGCGTTTCGTTTCATGCGAATGCAATCGTATCTCTTATGCTGGACTTCGCGCGAGTAAATGACTACGATGCTTGGCGAATAATTTCGGCAATCTGCTCCAAGGCATCAAAGGCGCGTGGCCCGGGACGGGATATGACGTCACTGTCCAAGATGGAAATCTTGCCGTTCTTGATGGCATCGACCGTAGAGAGAGCCGGGTCTGACTTGACCTGTTG
>JBAXDW010000038.1:0-10423 GCA_037140755.1 Methanobacteriota archaeon | reverse complement strand
CGCCCACTTCGGAAACTTCGAGCAACATACCGAGTGTGCCGAGCAAACCTGGATTGCTAATATCTTTTCCCGCCGTCACTAGGTGTTGTTGCGCGAGGCGAGGCATGGTCTGTAGCTGTCTGCGGAGCATCTCCGGATGTCTCATCGTTGTGGTGTCCCAACAGAGACTGCACGATGGGTGAACCCTCCCGTCCACATCGACCGCAGCGAGAACGTCTTGCCCTACTTGGGCAGCACAGCTATAAATGACCGAGTCAGTCTTTACGGTGCCAATGATGGCCACGTCGATCGCGTTATAAGTAGTGTCAGGGTGCAAGTGCCCACCGACGACCGGCACACCAAATTTTTTTGCGGCTTCGCTCATGCCCGCCAAGACTCGGTTGCAAACTTCAGCCGAACTCGCCGAGAAGACGTCGACCATCGCCAGTGGGGTGCCTCCCATCGCTAAAATGTCGTGAATATTTACGAGAACTGCACAGTACCCCGCCCATTCGGGATCCGCATCCATTAGCTTAGACCAGATGCCGTCGGCAGCGATCAAAAGCGACTCTTCACCCCTTCCAATTACCGCGGCATCTTCTCCAAAATTACCTGTACTGAGATCCGCGTCGAACCATTTCACGAGCGGACCAATCGCGCGCTTCCGTGCGACGCCTTCAAAATCACGAAGTGACTGCGCTAATTCGTCCAGTTTCATGTCGTTCACAAAACATTAATAGGCATAGGAGGTTCTTATATCCTTATACTGCTCCTATCTCTTGATTTCTGCGCTCGATTACTATGGACTTAGTCGAGAAGTACCGTCCGAGAACTCTTTTAGAAGTGAGAGGCAACCGCAAAGCTATCGAAGAGCTCCGCCAATGGGCATTGAACTGGCCGTCTGAAAAGTCGGCAGCATTACTATACGGTAAGCCCGGCACAGGCAAAACGTCAGCTGCTATTGCGTTGGCAACTGACATGGGGTGGGAGTTACTCGAGCTTAACGCCAGTGACAAGCGGACTCAAAGAATCATCAACGAAACGGCCGGAGAAGCGTCAAAAAACGCGTCTCTTCTAAACGCCCAGAAACTGATACTGCTTGATGAGATTGATAACCTGCATGGCACTTCTGATCGTGGCGGCGCAAAAGCGGTCACCGAGCTCATTAAAAAAACACGCGCACCTATAGTCCTAACTGCTAACGACCTTTACAGCGTTTCGCCGACGCTTCGCAAATACTGCAAACAGATCGCCTTTTTCTCTTTGAGGGAACAGAGCGTACAAAAAGCGCTCTTGGATATTTGGCACAACGAGAAAAGAGAAACCCTCCGTGCTCTGGGAGCAGTTGTTGGCGTAATTACTCGTCTTGAACAACCGGAGCGTACTTTATGCGATGTAGCCGAACTGAAGGCAATTAGTGCTGATCTCAATATTCTCCAACAACTCGACTTTGACCTTGAAGTCCTCGGCAATATTTACAAAGCTAAGGAAGTGGTTGCTGGCGTAACGGCCCGTCTTGAACAACCGGGGCGCGCTACTGAAGATATCGTCGAACTAAAGGCAGCAAATACAGACTTAGAAGCATTAACGGATTTGTCCAATCAACTCGGAAATCTGCAAGAGACACTTTCAGACATTGACCACTCATTAAAAGCCGTCGATATTCCATTGATCGTTCAGATCGTGAAAAACGCAAAAGGAGATTTGCGTTCAGCAATCAACGACTTCCAAGCGTACTTCGGCGGAGCCCACGTGGGAACTGCAGCCCGCGATCGCGCTCAATCAGCATTTGATTTAATGAGAAGCATCTTTAACGATAGAGACTCGACAAGGCCCCTTGCTATTTCGTACACAGTAGATCAGACACCAGAAGACCTTGTCCATTGGATAGACGAAAATCTTCCACGCGCTTTGAAAGGAGAGGACCTCGCGCGCGCCTTTAAGGTATTGGGCCAGGCTGATATCTACCTCGGACGAACGAGAAAGCGGCAGCACTACGGCCTATGGAAATATGCCGCTGAGCTAATGACGTCAGGAGTAAACGTAGCGGCTCATCAAAACCACGGGCCACACAATGCGGCCGTCAAGTATTCGCCACCTACCCATTGGATGCGACTCGGGCAGACGCGGTCTAAGCGTGCTTTACGGGATGGCGTCGCGTCCAAAATAGCCTCTGTGAATCACGTCTCTGTCACAAAAGCACGAGAAGAAATTGTGCCATTGTATAAAGAGTTTGCACTGAGAGACGCCGCAGGCATAACAGCAGCCTTAGATCTTACTGCCGATGAGCTTGCGTTCTTAATGAGTGCTAAAAAGAACTCTGTTGCAGTGAAAAAAGCGTTGGAAGAAGCAGAACGATTGATCGACGAACAGATGCCTAAAAATGAGCCGATTCCAGAGCTCGGCGTGCCGGTAAAGTTCGACACCCGACATTCCGCACCTGAAGATCACGGTGATTCAGCTTCAAAGTCGAGAATCCCCAGCGGTAGTAAAAAGCCAGCAGTCTACCTCGCCGAAAAACGCAAAACTGACGCAGATCGTGGACAAAAATCTCTTGACGAGTATTAAGCCCGACCGCCGAATGCGCTCCCTGCCATTTGTTCATTGAATCGCTTAAAGATCTGCGTCATCACACTGTTTTGCAGCAGTGCTTCTTGTATATGCTTATACGCACGTTTCTTCGCGTACTCGTCCTTAACGAACTCGATGCCCGCGTATTCAACCCGCGTAAGTATGAGTCCTGAAGCAGGCGCTGATCGAATCCCTTCAGTATGTTCCTTTGAATCAAGCATGTTGCCAAACCACGCTACGCTTCGTTGTCCATTTCCCACGAGGGCTAGGGCAGTAACAAGTTTCCTCATCATATTCCATACGAAACTGTCAGCAGCAACCTCAATGACAATAAAGTCATCCGACACTCGCACGTGTGAATAGAAGACATTTCGAACCGCAGATCGGCGTTTCTCGCGGCTAAAATTGCGAAAATCATGAATGCCGTTCAAAAGATCTGATGCTAGTCGTATAGCGTGAACGTCGAACTGCCAATCACACAAGAAATACTGATACTCACGCAGAACAGCGTCGCGGCGGGGGTCGAACTTCATGGGCACGTCAGCTCGTGCCCACGTCCAGATATCTTTCGGCAACTGAACGTTAATCCGACGAGGGATTGCTGACGCACTAACTTCAGTTTCAAACGAAATGACTGCGTCGATAGCATGTACTCCCTTGTCCGTCCTACCAGAGGCCGTAAAATGAGGGACATCTATTTCTTCAATCAATCGCGAACGGCGCAATGCTTCGACGACTGCAGCTTGTACGGTTCGTCGGCCTGGTTGTGCCTGAAAACCTGCGTAACGGGTTCCCATGTAAGCAAGCCGCAGGGCAACTTTTGATTTTTTCATAGATGCTTCAGGTTATAGGGTGTTCACGTCCCTTTTAACTTTCAATGATTTCGCAGCACGATTCGACCGGATTTCTGTCATCTTGCTGACCTCATGTGCAAGCGCTGTTCAAATGCGTTATACAACTGCATATTGCCGTCGTGCGGGCCACACCGAACACAATAACTTATTTACCACATACTCCTGATTAGCATAAAAGACAGAGGTCTCAGGAATTCATGCAGAGCTGCTTCCTGCACAGACAGAAGGAATGATGAAGGCGATTCTCGGGTTTGAAAATGGCGTTACGGTTATTGGAAAACATTTTGGGGCGAAACGCACTGTAACGGGCGAGCTTGTGTTCGCCACTCCGTACACCGGTTACGTAGAGGCGTTAACCGACCCCTCCTACAACGGCCAAATCTTGCTTTTTACGTACCCACTGGTAGGTAACTACGGCATAAACTACGATGACTGCCAATCAGAGGACATACAAGCTGAAGGATTTGTCATCAGAGAACTCTGTGAGCACCCTACAAATGACCAAACGCTCGACGGGTTCCTTAAGGCCTTCGACGTTCCCGGCATTTCTGAGATCGATACGCGAATGATCACTATCATGATCCGTGACGAAGGCGCAATGCGGGCAAGCCTGTTGCCTTCCACTAAAGGTGGAAACGCCGATGTGAAACGGGCCGTTGACCTTGCTCGCAAAGCACCGGATATCGCCAATCTTGACCTAGTATCGGAGGTTACCTGCCCAGATGCTTACCGCATTCCTGGAAAAGGGAAGCGTTTCGTGCTCGTGGACTTTGGTGTGAAGCGGAACACACTCAAAAACCTCCAGCGTCGTGACGTTGACCTCATCGTTGTCCCTGCCAATACGACTGGAAAACAAATAATGGACTATGAACCCGACGCGATATTGCTTTCCAATGGTCCAGGAGATCCCGCGCAGGCAAAAAATGGGATCAGCGTGGTACGTGAGCTCGCAGGAACTCTACCCATCTTCGGAATATGTCTCGGACATCAACTTATCGCTCTCGCACTTGACGGAGAGACTTACAAACTCAAGTTTGGACATCGAGGTGCAAATCAACCCGTTTTAGACCTTCGAACCCAGCGGGTATATATTACCGCACAAAATCACGGTTACGCCGTACGATACGACGAGCGAGATGAAATGACGGTCACGCAAGTGAACGCCAACGACAATACCGTCGAAGGCATCGCAAATGAATACCTGCATATCATGAGCGTACAATATCACCCGGAAGCGTCTCCCGGCCCACATGACCTTGAAAAATCGTTTTTCGACCACATTACCGAAGTCGCGGGTCGCTCCCTGTGAGGGACGAATCCCATGAAGAATGCTGACGGATCATGCCTAAAAGAGCAGACATAGAGAAGGTACTACTCATCGGCTCAGGTCCGATTATGATCGGCCAGGCAGCCGAGTTCGATTTTAGCGGAAGCCAAGCGTGTACGTCGTTGCGGGAAGAGGGCGTCAAGGTGGCATTGGTAAACTCAAATCCTGCAACCATTATGACTGATCCAAACATGGCGGACGCGGTGTATATCGAACCTCTCAAGCCCGACATTGTAGCCGCGATTGTACAAAAGGAGCAGCCTGATGGGATCATCGCGGGTCTTGGAGGCCAAACGGGCCTTAATATTACCGCAGAGCTGGCTGAGATGGGCGTTTTAGCAGAAAACGACGTTGAACCTCTGGGAACGCCTTTGGAAACTATCTATATTGCCGAGGATAGGGAGCGGTTCCGGACAACGATGGAAGATATCGGGGAAGGGGTCCCGCGAAGCCACGCGGTCTATGATTCTAACGACTATCAATGGTTGGCTAGCGAACTCAAGCTACCCCTAATCGTCCGATCGGCGTACACGCTCGGTGGTGGTGGAAGCGGCATCGCTAGGACTGAGGCACAGCTGAAAACCATAATCGAGAGCGGGATCAAAAAATCTCGGATTGGCCAAGTCCTGGTAGAAGAAAGCGTCCTCGGATGGAAGGAGTTCGAATACGAGGTGATGCGCGATTCAGGAGATACCTGTATTACCATCTGTAACATGGAAAACATCGATCCCATGGGCGTGCACACGGGTGAGTCGATCGTTGTGACGCCCTCGCAGACCCTTTCTGACGTGGAGCACCAAATGCTGCGGAGCGCTTCAATAAAGATTATTAGGGCGCTAAAGATTGAGGGGGGGTGCAACATACAGTTCGCCCTAAAGAACGGCGAGTATCGCGTCATAGAAGTGAATCCGCGGGTGTCACGCTCATCGGCGCTTGCGTCGAAAGCGACAGGGTACCCTATAGCGCGTGTATCTGCAAAGATCGCTATCGGAATGCGATTAAACGAGATCCCTAATCGAGTTACCAACGAAACACCAGCCTCGTTTGAGCCGACCATCGATTACACGGTCATCAAGATACCGAGGTGGCCTTTTGACAAGTTCACAAGCGCGGATAATACCTTAGGAACAGCGATGAAAAGCACGGGTGAAGTGATGGCGATTGGTCGAACCCTTGAGGAATCACTCCAGAAAGCCATCCGATCGCTCGATTTGGACGTAGCGGTTGTCTTCACCGAAGACCCTATCGACTTGATATCGATCCCGACGGATAAGCGACTGTTTCAGATCTATAGCGCCCTCAAGCGAGGGCACACTATCGAGGAAATAGCACAGCGCGCGACGATAGATCCATTTTTTGTAAGGAAGATCTGGAATATCGTCAATTTTGAGGCGTACTTCGAATCGAAGTACCGGAACGGGAACGCCAAAAGGGTAAGCGCTGCAGATCTGCGACGAGCAAAGCGTCTCGGGTTCACTGACCAGCAAATTGCCGACCTAGCCGGTCTTATCCGCGAACAGATCACAGATCTCAGACATAGGAGAACACACAACGTAACGGCAACGTATAAGATGGTCGATACGTGTGCGGCTGAGTTTAAAGCCCAGACGCCCTACTACTACTCGACTTACGAACTGCAGAACGAGATCGTCCCAACAGATAAAACGAAGGTGCTTATCGTTGGGGCTGGCCCCATCAGGATAGGACAAGGAATTGAATTCGATTATTGCACCGTTCACGCGGTGCTCTCGCTGCGAGAGGAGGGCATAGAAGCGCATATCATAAATAACAATCCCGAGACGGTTTCAACAGACTATGACACGTCTGACAAACTCTTCTTTGAACCACTGACGCTAGAAGACGTGATGAATGTCATTGAAAAAGAAAGACCAGAAGGCGTTCTTGTGCAATTCGGAGGCCAAACTTCGGTAAACCTCGCAATCCCTCTAGAGAGAGAGATGAAACGCAGAGGGTTTTCGACAAGAATCCTGGGCACGTCCCCTGATTCTATCGACATTGCTGAGGACCGAGATCGGTTTTCGAAGCTATTGGAGCGGCTTGCCATACCCCAGCCGGAAAGCGGTTCTGTAACCTCGCGCGAGGGAGCAATTAGTATCGCACGAGAGATCGGCTATCCGCTACTCGTCAGACCTTCATACGTCCTCGGGGGCCGCGCTATGGAGATCGTTTACGACGAGTCTCAGTTGAACCGTTATATCGGGGAGGCGGTGAAGGTATCAAGACAACACCCGGTGTTGATCGACAAGTTCTTGCAGCACGCTGTTGAGGTTGATATCGACGCGGTTAGTGACGGAGACCAAGTTCTAGTACCTGCCATAATGGAGCATATCGAGGAGGCGGGGATTCATTCCGGTGACTCGGCAGTCGTCATCCCAGCTCAATCGATTGACGACGAGATGCAAGTAACTATTAAGGACTACGTGACGAGAATCGCCAAGGCTTTGAAAGTCGTTGGGCTAATCAATCTTCAAATGGCGATAAAAGATGGTATAGTCTACGTCCTTGAAGCAAATCCGCGCTCGAGTAGGACGATCCCATACGTGTCAAAAGCCACAGGCTTGCCGTTGGCAAAAATCGCCGCTAAAGTGATCATGGGACACAGCTTACGAGAGCTTTGTCCAACCGAGCCAAAGTTGAAGCATGTGGCCGTAAAAGAGGTGGTGCTCCCATTTGAAAAACTGCCCGGCGTAGATCCGATATTGGGCCCTGAAATGAAGAGCACAGGAGAGGTCATGGGTATAGACTACGACTTCGGAAGAGCATTTTACAAGGCAGCGCTTGCGAGTGACAATGAACTGCCGCTTTCGGGCACAGTATTTATTTCGGTAAGGGACGAAGACAAACCCGAGTTGTGTAGCACCGCACAATCGCTGCAAAAAGCCGGATTCAAACTATTAGCGACGTTTGGCACAGCAAACTATCTGAGGGGGCATAACGTCGCAGTTGAAATGGTGCCGAAACTCACTGACAGTCCAGAGCTTCTAGACATGATGCGCAGCGACAAGATACAACTGATAATCAACACCCCGACTTGGAAGCAATCACGACTTGACGGAGAGGTGCTGCGACGTGCAGCCGTTGATCATAGTGTGCCGTACATAACGAGCGTCCAAGGAGCTCGAGCGTCTGCCGACGCTATTCACACCATGCTTGAACACCACACTATACCTCGCGCCCAGAATCTCACAATCCGGCCTATAAACAGCTATATCAGCGATTTGTGGCCACAAAGCTGACAGTGAGGTTATATGCTGCTTCAATGGGGTGCTGTAGGCGAAACGAGTGTTTTTGAGAACCGCGTCGCTTCTCACGACTCTGCCAATTTCTGCACCTTCAAACGGCAGTTTATTTCGGAAAAGTGTAAGCAGCTACTCTTGGTATCGTTGATGAACTGACTATCATCCGCTTGTTAGTTTCTTAGTTAGTTTCTTACTATCTGCTGGAAAAGACCACGTCAGGTCTCGCTTGGTCGAGCGCGTCGAATACTATGCATCTGCCACTGCGTGCATTAAAAGGCTAATAATTGACACTCCTTCGTTAATCTGCAGTGAAAACGCTTTTAAGCTCGCGCGTTTTATTGTGAAGAGATATTATGCTGCGAAGGTTTGAAGCCGTACGAACCAATACCACACTCCAAAACCTTTGGACGCGAAGGGTAATCGCGTTCATCATAGATTCGCTGATTCTCCTGGTCGTGTTAGCCGTGTTAAGCGCAGTGCTGGCAATTATTTTAGTGCCTGTGTTAGTTTTCAGCTGGGACGCTTATGGTGGATTCTTCTCAGGATTTTCCACCATATTTGGCCTCGTTATCGTCTGGGGGTACTATGTCGCACTGGAAGGGTCTGCAGGGGCGACGATCGGCAAGCGATTTATGGACCTAAAAGTAAGGTCGCTCAGAGGCAACATGAACTATACCAAGGCTTTTGTAAGAAGTTTCACGAAAGCGTGGCTTCCCGTGTTCACGTTTCTATTAGCATTAGATCTAATTGTCGGCTTCATAACTCAAGGAGATCCACGACAGCGGTTCTCGGATGCGATCGCTGACACCGCGGTGGTTCACGCGCGCGCTTGAGGCAACCCGAAGAAGCGTAAACTGTAAAAGCGGTGCTACTTCGTCGAGGTGATTGTGATGAGCAAAGTTGTGCTTTCATATTCAGGCGGTCTCGACACCTCAGTCTGTATTCCCATTTTAAGAGAGCGGTATCAATATGATCAGGTTGTCACCGTTATGGTTGATGTCGGCCAACCACAGAGCGATCTGAAAAAAGCAGAAGCCCGCGCTGCAACGCTCAGCGACGAGCATTACACAATCGATTCGAAGGAAGAGTTCGTCGAACAATACTTGTTTCCGTTGATTAAGGCAAACGGCAGCTACGAAGGGTATACCCTCGGACAAGCCATTGCTCGACCCCTCATCGCAAAGAAAGTGCTTGAGCTGGCCGACCGAGAGCGTGTCTCAGCTATCGCACACGGTTGCACTGGAAAGGGTAATGACCAGCTGCGTTTCGAGGCTGTGTTCCGAGCGTCAACATACAAGATTCACGCACCGATGCGCGAACTCAATCTCACGCGCTCCGAGGAAATTGAATACGCGCTCGAGCACGGAATTGACGTGCCGACTACTTTTGAAAAACCGTACAGCGTGGACGAAAACCTCTGGTCGCGTTCCATTGAGGGAGGTCGCCTCGAGGACCCCGCCTGTATCCCGCCGGAGGACGTCTACCAGTGGACGATAGCTCCGACGAAAGCGGGGACCCAAATTAAGTTGAACCTCGATTTCGAACGAGGTATTCCAGTCTCAATAGATGGTAAGCACTTAAGCGGCTTGGAGCTCATTAGAAAGCTTAACGAAGTGGCAGGTAAACGCGGAATCGGGCGGACTGACCTTATGGAAGATAGGATCCTCGGCCTCAAAGCCAGAGAGATATACGAACATCCCGCAGCGACAGTCATTCTAACAGCTCATAAAGATTTGGAGGCGCTTGTGCTGACCCGACAGGAGCGGAAGTTCAAGGAGCTAGTCGATTCGGCGTGGGCTGAGCTTGCCTACGAAGGCTTGCTGGACGAGCCGCTCTGCGCCGCGCTTGAAGCGTTTATTAACACGACGCAAGAAAGGGTGACGGGGTCAGTCACAATGCTATTACACAAAGGACTTGCAGCCGTCTGCGCTCGCAGTTCGCCCAATGCGCTGTATTCAGAAGAACTCGTCTCATTTAACGATAAGTCGCTTGATCAACGCGACGCAGAGGGTTTTTCCAAATACCACGGTTTTCAAAGCCGTACATACCGGAAGTTCGTCAAATACTGAAACAGACACACTCCAAAGGAGAGTAGACGTCACGGACGAACCCGATAAGCAAAAAGCCGAATTTAAGCAGATGCTTCACGATGCCATAGAACGCTATCGGAGCGTGCTGGAAGAACTAGCGGAGCTGTAGCGTTGGTCGTGTACTTGACGCTAGAACAAGTTCGAAGCATACACCGCGCAATGATTCAAGCGATTGAATGCGAGCATGACAGGTGTCTTCACCCCGGCATTTGCGAAAATCTCCTTGCGGGCTGCCTCGACCGCCCACAAACGACCATTCATAGCTATACGCCGTACCCAGACATATTCCTGAAAGCTGCTTCGCTAATCGAATGTATTATTAGCACAAATGCGTTCATCGAT
>JBAXDW010000037.1:0-10694 GCA_037140755.1 Methanobacteriota archaeon | reverse complement strand
TCACCCACGGCGCAAGCGAGTTGTATTCAAAGAGTGGTTTGTCATCATTTATATCGTCTAAAAGAGGTTTAATCGCGTGGATTACTTGTGGATGCAGAGGAACGTAGTGTTGCATCTTGATCATATCTTGTGAGGATTGCACTTCAGTGCACGGCTTGTCTGACTGTATCGCTTCTCTAAATTGCCCTACCGTAAGCTTAGAGATCGTACATAAGCTACGCTGACCTGTAAACGCACCGAATAGAATAAAAGCCGTGTAATGTTTAGCCCTATAACTACTGATTGACCCGTCATTCCCTGCGTTGGTGATGTGGCTAAGAACGTTTTGAATATCTTCCTGCATGACGATGCGACTAGTCACGTTATTTCGTGCTTTTATTACTTTTGGACGATCAAGAAATACTTCAAAAGCATAGTAGCGAGTATCAAGTCTTATCTTGGTGAGATATTGGAGAAACGCCTTAGCAAAACTCAATACCTTGCCGTGAGACCATTTGCTTTGGTACTTATTCAACACAAAAAGACGCAGTTCATCGACTGTCTGCTTAGAGATTAAACCTTCAGTACAATCCCACACTACTTTTTGTGAACGATCAATCCAATCAACGGAATACTCACTTAACCCATACTTTCGTCGTTCAGCGTAGCTTGTCAGTTCTTCTTGGCTAAACGGAAGTGCTAGTTCTGAAAGAACTTGAGGTACTAAAGAACAGGGCCTGTGGCCTAGTTGGTTATAATTGGGCTTGGGGGGATTCGATCTGCGGAGCGAGCCTTTGAAGGAGCCTTCACACGGCGGAGGTCGCCGGTTCGAATCCGGCCGAGCCCATCGTTCTTTTTACAATCGGCCATACTAGAGCCGTTCATTGGGGATTTCTCGTATTCGAGGATTATGGCGAAAAAGAAGCACATCACGTTTTACCAAAAGAGAGATCTAGTGTATCCCCAATATGGCACCCACAGCTGCACGCGCCAAATGAAAACGCTTTAAGGGAATCGCCTTGTTTGACTTCTTTGTTTTGTTGTCGCGAAATCTCGGCGTTTGCGAGGCCAAACTATGACGAAAAAATTGGCCGTGATCTGTATCGTGCTGGTGTGCGCCGCCGTTCTTGCCGCCGGATGTCTGTCGATCAACGCGTCGAGCCCCTACGTATCGGCGCCGAGCTCATCGAAAAACGCTGTGCAATCGACGCCAACAGCATCCACGACGCCCGTCGCGAGTAATCCGTCGATTAAAGCGCTTAAGCCATCAGCTCTGACAGCGAATCAGTCGTCCAGGCGTCAAGCCTATAGTGGCCCATTCTATGCGAGTTCAAAGTCACTGAACAAGAAATACCACTACCCAGGATGTTTCGAAGTTGCGAATATTGATGCGGAAAATCTCATTAAGTTCAATACCTTTACAGAAGCGTGGGCCTCCGGTTACAAGCCGTGCTCGCGCTGTAACCCGCCACCGTGTAACGGCGCTTCGTATTAAAAAATGTTTGACTTTACACAAACTCGCTTTGTTTACGGTATCTTGTCGCGCTGTCCCCCATTTGTTCACAGAATTTCCTTAGATCTCCGTTGACGATACAAGCATTATCGCGCAACAGTCGGACTTCGTGATGCCCACGCTACTATTGCGCACTTGCATGTGATATGAGACCGTGAAACGTGTAAAGCGAAAAGAGAGAACGCAGACCAACGCTCCCGCGGGTGCTGTGCTGCGTCTGTGAAAGCAGTTAATAATTGCTTCTTACGAAGAAGACCGCGCCATCGCTATATGCGTGAATCCAGGTTAATTGTTCTACAGTGAGGACGCCCTCCCAGTGGGCCCGTCCGCCGTTGTCAACTGTTGAATGCGCAATAGCTACATAATGCGGGCTCGCCCCGTCGTTTCGTGCAACTAGAGTCACCTGTTCGTCTGCCGATGTTTTGCCTACGTGCGCGTTGGCGACGTATTGATCGGTTAGCGTGTCAACAGTGAGTTCGCCATATTTGTAGTCCCCTATCTTTATGTCAAACCGCTGGATGGCAGATTCGTCCGTTGGCGCTGCAGCTACCCCTACAGTGGCTGTCAGTGTGCCTATGAGGGCCAAGCACAACGCTACTACAATCGATGTTTTTCGCACGTCAGTCGCCTCTCTTTCTGATTTGTTTTAAACGTACGCTACTATGATAAAAGCATGATAAACACAATTATTATGTTACTTAGAAGGGCACGGCGACCACTTTTTTAATATGAGTTATACTTTCGTGCTATATGAGTTATACTTTCGTGCTATTACTGCAGAGCGACTAGTATTGGGATAAGACCCCGACCGAATTCTAGAGGGCGCATGGCAAAAAAAATCGAAAGGGATTTTGAGATTTCCCGGATTCCCCCGGCACAACCATACCTTCTGAACCAGGAGGAGAGTAAACGGCAGGATGCATTTTTTAGTGAAAGAAGCACCCCTCACGTCCTTGCGCAGAGTATTGAACAGTACATTACAAAAAAGGCAGGAAGAGAATGGAATGATCCGGTCATCATCGAAAGGCTCCGCCGGGCAATTGTGGCCCAGAAAGAAGATTACTGGAAACCCGCACAGAAACGGTCATTACAGTACACGAAAGGTTATAGTGTACTCGGATATCTCGCCTACCACTTCCCTGTCTATTTTATGCAGACAGAGTACCTGCTCATGATGCTCGCACGCGATGGGCTGCTGAAAAAAGGTATGAATATCCTTGACATCGGCACCGGGCCCGGGGTTGTCCCGCTTGCCATTGCAGATTTCTACTCACGGCTTGATGACGCACGCGCGACCGTCTGGTCTCTTGAGAGATCCGAAGAACATATCGAGGCGTTCACGTATCTGCGCAATGCATGTGTCCCCCCGGGGGGCAGGGTTTCCGTCAAGCCTCCCGTTAAAACTGATATCAGGACTATTGACCGCGTTGCACTTCCGGATACGTTCGATCTGTTAATCTTCTCCAATGTCCTCAATGAGCTCGTTGATCCCACTACCGATGTCCAAGCTGATATTGTCACACAGCTCTCTGAACGGCTCGCTCCCGATGGTTCGATCCTGATTGTCGAACCTGCGGATGAAGAGAACGCGATCCGGATGCGTACTCTTACCATTACGCTCCTGAAAAAAGGGCTCTCTATGTTTGGCCCATGTTCATTCCTCTGGGGTTCCACCTGCACCGCTCCGCGCTGCTGGAGTTTTGAGACCGCACCGGCAATCAGACTTCCCCGGCTGATGGAGACACTCGCCTATTGCGAGGATTCATACCGGTACGTGAATACCGATATCAAGTACAGTTATGCGATCCTGCGCACGGATACACTGAAACGGGAATCGTACCACCTGTCTGCCGGATCCAGATTCCTCCGGTTTTCCAAACTAAAACTGCATGTCGGAAAACGGATCAACGTCGCCGGCATAAAGATGTCCGCCGAACTCGGGGACGCCCGATCCCATGTTTTCAAGCTGTGTGACGGGACTGCAAAGATACCAGTATACGCCGTCCTGCCTTCATATCATATCACCCCGGAAAATGACCTGATCACATCAGCACCCTATGGATCAATTCTTGAACTGCGGAATGTCCTGGTGCGGTATAACAGGCAGCACGACGCATATAATCTGCTGGTGAACCGGAATACCCATATTAATATAGAAAATTCCTGAAAAAATTAAACTGGTTGAAAAATATACACAACAAAAAGCCTATGGTGAGCTCTTTATCCTGTAGTACAACTCTATCTCTTTACCTTGCACACAAGGGTTTATCACTTTTGAAGATTCTGAGCGCGATGAAATAGTCCCGTATCTAAACGAGATGGACATCTGTCAGTTGATGCCGCTTTTAATAGGGGGACCTGACGCATGGACGCGCTGGAAAGAATGATGGAGCACGATCGAATCGATTGCACATAATTCATCACATAGCTGGGGCAAGAGACCTCCTCCTCGATCTAGACAGGACTGGGTTCGGGAGCAATCGTCCGGCGGAACCTCTCCGGTATTAGGTTCCCAATGCAAGCAGTGGCCGCACAGATCACCGAATCCGCAGCGCCATAGTATACGATCACCTCATCATCCGCATCGAGGATGCCCGTCTCCCCGTCTCTTGGAACAGCTCCACACGTGTACACGACGCGGGGGACCCACGACCGCTCATCCGCGCCCAGCTCCCATTCGTCTTCCGGCTCCAGAATGAAGTTAGGGGAACGATAGAGCAGTTTTGCGGGATTTTCCAGGTCCAATAGCATAACCCCCAGCCGATAGATATGCGCATAGTCGACTCCGTGGGTTATGAGCAACCAGCCGAACCTGGTTTTGATCGGCTGTGAGCCGCCACCTATCTTGGTCGCATCCCACCTCATCCCGCAGGTGGCTCCCGCCAGTATTTTATGCATCTTTCTGGGCCAGGGACAGCTCAGGTGGGGAGAGAAGGTCACCCACATAAGCGGATCCACGCGATGGAGCATGGCGAACTTCCCGTTGAACTGCTCGGGAAACAAGGTGGCATCTTTGTTCATGATTCCGGGGAAAACCATGCCGTGTCTCTTCCAGGCTTTCCAGCGTCTATGCAAGAACGCATCTACTGGAATTGACGCTAAGGCGATTTGGGCCGTCATGCCATCGTAGGCAGTGTAGGTCATGTAAATACGATCCCCCATCCGTGTCAGACGAGGATCTTCACACCCTTGAGCGTCCGCTTTTTCCTCCGGCTCGAAGATGGGATGATCGAGCCGGTGTGTGAATCTGAATCCGTCGTCGCTGACGGCGAGGCCTAGCCGCGAGACGTTGTCTTCGCCGAAGGCGCGGTAAACCAGATAGATCTTGCCATCCAATTTGATAGCGCCCGCATTGAGCACATATCTGGATTCCCAGGGGTGGTCTTTGACGGGCTTGAGCGCCGGATTATGCGCATACCGCTTCAGCATTCCGGCCGGAGACTGCCCTTCGATGGGACATGTTGTTCCTTTGGGCATAATTTCGCTGGCTTCCTTTTCCGTTCCCAGCACCAGTTGAGCCAAATCTTCCCGTGCCCTTCCCTGTCCCATCAACTCGGTCACCGTCCCCACCATGTCTTCGATGTTCCCTCCGACAGCCGTGAAGTATTCGAGGAGGAACTCCCAGGAGGTCCAGTCCCTCTCAACGTGCGCTGAGAGGGGTGAAGGAGAAGTCCTGCCCCCTTTAAAGCTGTAGCTCGCCCACGACCAGGCGGAGCACGTCACAAAGCCGCCATCGGGGAGCGACAATGCCAAATGATAGGAATCGGCTACCGATCTGAGATCATCGGCTAGCGCCAATCGATCCTTATTGCCCGGATTCTTCGTGGTGATGATCTCAGCAATCTGGCGCAGGCGCGTGGCCACTGACCGGTGGATGGCGGCTTCGAATATACTGTGCGCCGAGAGAGGTTTTCTTCCCCAGTGGCCCTCAATCGACTCGATGACCTTCAGGCCAAAGTTCTTACGCTCCGAAGCAAATCTCTGCCACACCTGACCGAACATTTCAGCCTCGACGATATTCTTGACTATGGTCGTCAGGTATCGTAGCCGGGGGAATTCACCGCCCATCCCCTTATGAAGGCTGGTCACCAAAATGCCGGAGCCCAGTTTATCGAGGGCTGAAGAATCCTTCATCTCCACCAGCGACGGGAAATCCTCGCCGTTGACCACGAGCGACTTAATATCGCAGGGGCCAGCATGTTCGGAACGAATGGCCTCCCGAATGACGCCCCAGAGCCCCTCGACGTAGTCCCGATCCTCTACCCAACTCACCAAGGCCAGAACGTCCCGGGGATCGTATTTTTGCAGGAGTTCATCCAGCGTCTCAAAACCGAGTTTGATTGGCAGAACCGTCGGCGGCATCTGCGCTAATATCGCAGAGATCATTTCGGGAACGATGGAGAAGGCCTCCTGATGGGGGCAGTCGGCAAAAATGGCGTCGACCATCTTCTGGGTGCCTTCGATAGTCGAGAGATCGATATCGGGGAAAAGGCGGTTCTCTACCGAGAGGAGGAATTTGCGGACAGCTAGAGACGTTTCCTGAGAGCTGGCTTCGCGCCGGACTCCCAGCCGCCCATAGACGAAATGCTCGAATTCTTGGCGGCGTCTGGCAAACACCGAATCATAAACATCGTTTGCCGTGACGATCTCGCCGTCGGGGGCTAGTAACTGCGACGGAACCACCAGAGGCACGCCCGGAATGAACTCCCGATAGGTCACCTGGGGCACCGGGGGTTTGAGCGCTTCGGCCCGCTCCTGCCATGCCGCCATGAATGTCGGCCTCTGCACGAGGAACTCATCCACCAGCGCTTCGATCCGCGCCTCGGCTTCGATGGAAATGAGATGGTCGGCATACATATGAGCGGTCGACTCCAGTTCGGTTTTTAGCGCTTCGATTTCGATCAAGTTGCTGCCGGTGAACCCGTCATACAGGGGAATGAGGGAATCGAACAGGTCATCCTGGGTAAAGTCTCGATTGAAGGCATATGCCAAAAGCAGATTATACAGGATGGTTGTCCATAGGCAGGCTGAGAATGTGAACTCCCTCGCTTGGACGTCAGCCATATTCTCCAGTTGCCGGCAGATCTCAGCCGGGAATATCTTATCGTACAGCCAATGGAATCGGTTGAAACCCCCCTGGTATTTGGCCATCAGCACATCCGGAGCCATCTCTGCCGCCATAGGCCGGTGCGGTTTCCGAACGCCGACTGTCGGTAATCGTTTCAGAATGGGCGGCTCTTCAGTTATTTGAGTCGATTGCCACCAATCAAGGTCTTTGAGAATTTGATCGAACAGCGATCGGGTCACCTGCCGGAACACCAGTTCCAACTTCCCTCCTGGTTCTTTATGGATTTTCACTCCAAGGTTGGCTTCGCCGATCCGGGCGTTGGTGACGATAGCGTTGGTGACAATCCAGGCGTCTATCCCATGTCCGCTGGTTGTTGTGTTCCAGTTGCGGCGCGCTTCCTCCCGATAAACCCGAAGCAGTTGGTGGGCAATGCCCCAGAGGCCGCCCCTGAGGGAATAGACCGGAGAGTTGTACACCGAACTGAGTAGTGGATACGTCAGACTGGCGTGGGCGATGACATCAGGATAATGCAGATTGAACCGGGAGACCACCAGATCCATCTGACCACGCTTGACGGGGTCGAGCAAAGACCGAATCCACTCCGGGGCCATCCCCACCACTTCTTCTTTGCTTCTTCGGCTGGTCAGATCGGCCTCCAGCAGGACCAGATCGCTACCCAGTTGATCCGCGATCTCCATGACCGCCCGGATGCTCCAGCCCTTCCCATCCAGTAGGTCATCGTCGAATGTGAAGGCGATCCGCTCCACAAGGGATTTATTCCTCAGACGCGTGGAATTGATGGCCTGGAGCGCTTTTCCGCCCGCCGGCGACCCGGCGGCTACGATCACCGATTTCGCATCGGGATAGTATTGATCCAGTCCCTGGACAGCCGTCCTCAACACGTGACCAATCGAGTCCGCTTCATCGTAGAAGGGAATCCCCACAACGATATCAGCTGCGCCTATTTGCTGTGCCTGACCGAGAGGGTCGCTTATCGCCTGCCTAAAACGGTCCTGCAGTTGGTTGCGGCTGACGATTCCATTCAGAGGGATTGGCACCTTATTCTCCTTTGGGAATCTCTGGTCAAGACCTGGTAACCCCCCGGCCCGGTATGTAGAATTTCAAGGGGTCTGACTACCTTCCATGCCTAAGCAATATTTCTCTTTCTGCCTCGACTGCTGTGTGGCAGACTATCACGAGTCCACAGGGTTGTCAAGCGCGGTCGCGCGCTCACTTATGATCGTAACCCTGACCTTGCATTCATCAGGTTCGAATAGCTCTTCTCCACACCCTGACACGAACAGCTTTCCATTAACTCCAGTCATAAGCTCACTCGCAAAGTTAGAAACATAAGACTGAATATTAAGGTTTGGATGCTACCTGTCCAATTTATGTTTTCGTTGATTACTCAACTGTAGGAAAGTGCTGAAAGTGAAAGAAAAAAGGGGATAGTTGTTGTTATTCAACTAGCCTCGCTAATCGATGCTTAGTTGCGAACGGCTAATCACAACGATTATGTGTAAAGCATCGATCTCATTAGCCCCCATGTCAGCTACTGAACATCACCCAGAGATTATTACTGACGTCTCTCTACCAAAACACGAGCTGCTGGAGGTTACCCGCTCCAAAATCTCGCTGCATCGCGCAAAAGTAGGTTACTACCCCCCGACTATCCGGCTGCCGCACACGTTCTCGCAACTTGCCGGCTTGTCCACGCGAATCTATCAGACCATATACGATGGATCTTTGGCCTTTCTCACAGTTATCTCGCCCACTGAAAACGCTTCAAAAACGCCAAAATCCTCCGTCTTCATACGGCGGAGGTCGTGCGGCTGTCGCCACACCAAAATGAGCAGATCGGCCTAAGTACATCCCCAAACTCTGGAGACGTGCTCCTTTGGCTTCGTCTAAAGCTCGAAACCGTCATACGCCCGTTCCTAAACTAACAAACTTTCTTAGACTTATGGACCGCCGCAAAAAGCATTTAAACTGATGAACCGAACTACTGACGGGAAGGAACCTGCAATGAAGCCTTTAGTGGTATTTTATTCACGAACAGGATCGACCAAACAGGTAGGGGAAGCTCTTGCGCAGACGCTCAACTGCGATAGTGAAGAACTTGTTGATACAAAAAAACGCAGCGGGCCTCTGGGCTATGTGAGGGCTGGGAAGGATGCGCAGGCAAAAACCCTCACCACGCTCGCAGACATCAAGCACGATCCCTCAGCATACGATTTAGTGATACTCGGCACGCCCATTTGGGCCCGCACATTGTCAAGTGCTATGCGGACCTATATCACCAACAATAAGTCGAAGTTCAAACGGGTAGCGTTTTTTTGCACACAAGGGGGCACCGAGAATCAACAGTTGTTTGACGAGATGGAGGCGCTCTGTGAGAGACATCCGGTAAATGTCCTTGCTCTCCTGGAAAAGGAGGTCAAGGAAGGCGCTTATCAAGAAAAGATACACCAGTTTGCGGATGGATTGTCGGCACCATAGCTAAGTAGCAGCTAGACTTATGCGGCTATGCTTACGTTGCTTACATTCAATTGACTCTAGCTCTTTGATTTTTTAAGATGTTGTCGCTACCGCTTGAGCGTGCGCGCGGGTCCTGCCAAAACGCTATTCAAGTGCCCGCGGCCGTATCTCACCCCTTAGATCATCGACGTGGCACGTGTTGTGCGCTTGAGCGTGCTATGGGGGGGCTTTAAATCAGCTTAAAAATCTAATCACCTAGCCCGCTGTTCGTCCCACTTGTGAACCCTCTTCGAGAGAGGCCCTCGATATCTATATCTGCCGTTGGAGCGACGTGAGATCAATTCTGCACGACATCAGCGAGGAAACGACGTGTATCATGGAACGGCCAACGGATGCATAACACGACATGAGCCTGCTTTACCGTTTTAGGCCACAGAAAGATAGTTATCTAAGATCAATCACCGCGCGGCTTGGTGTCGCCGGGATCACCGCAAATGAGGTGACAGCAGTTGGATTGTGCCTTGCACTAGTCTCTGGGCTCCTGGCATATCGCGGCAACCTCTACTTAGGTATAGTCTGCTTTGCCGCGAGTGCCGTGTGTGACGTACACGATGGCTCCCTGGCAAGAGCATCAAACAAGCGAACAGAATTTGGATTGTACTTTGATGGCCTAGCTGATCGGTTCTCGGAGCTCTTCTTTGTTATCGGTGCTGTGCTGGGAGCAAATGTGCCCGCGTCCGCGTTTATCGTTATAGGGGGTGCTTTCACGCTGTTACTCGCACGGGCCTATGGCCACGCGCAAAAGTGGGGCGCCACGCCCACTGCGTTTGGAAGGCCTGAGCGATTGACTCTCCTTATAGCAGGGATCCTCTGCCCCACCCCAGTTAACACATTACTTTTTATCACCGCTGGTCTGTGCTGCGTCTTCTCCTCTGCGCAAATCCTCGTCCATGGGAATAGCGTCCAAGGCGATCAGTGTAGAGGCGGGGTTTAAAAGGCAGCTGACCTGACAAGGAAAAACCAACAGGCAGCTTCTGGGCGCGTCGGCCGCAACTTTGAAGGCGAAACTAGCTGCGATCAGCCTCATAGCTATCGAGCGTGCGTGCTTCGCGGAAGCGTTTTATAAACTAAGAAGTAGCCCGGTTACAAACGGGATGGTAAGGTTATCATCCACGTAGGGTGGCGTAATAACCTCTGTAGCAGACACAACCAGCGCAACGAGCAATGCTTTTGTCGGCGCAACAAAAAAAATGATTATGGCTAACGTACAAATGAAGAATGCTCCGGTGCCTTCAATTGTCTTCCTCTTGAACAGTCGATGTTTCCCCACATAATAGCCTACAATCGTTGCCAGGCTGTCACTGATAGACAGCACGAGAATGCTTAGCGCAGCATAAAGAGGTGCGAAGAGCACAACGGCGATAAGAATCCCGACAAAAAATAGGATGGCGCCTTTTGCGGTAAATTTTTCGAGTCTGTCAAAGCGCTCAAACAGCCAGTTTAAGAACGCAATATTGTACCTTTGATGTAGCAAAGAACAAACGAATAACCCACCTATGAGTAATAAGTTGACAGCTACGACGAGCTCGTGCGGCAGCGAAACGACCATCCGATGAATCAGGCGTCGCCCCGATGAAACGGCAGACCACGGACGGG
>JBAXDW010000036.1:0-10823 GCA_037140755.1 Methanobacteriota archaeon | reverse complement strand
AATGGTTTTTTACGGCGACTTGGGCGAGCTGCTCTCGTGTGGTCCCAAGTTCATGCATATGTGCCCGGGCCATCATGGCATACAGACCTGGAAAAGTAGCGCCGACTGCAGCCTCCCATTCCCTGTCAGCAGCGGCCGCGAGCGCGTCCATAGCTTTTTCCGCGCCAACGTCCGTCATCTTTTCTATACCCGCTGAGATGACGACATCGTGGTAGCCTGAAGCGACCGCGATAACACCGCTTCGCAGCGCGAGGCCTCCTGAGGCACAAGCTGCTTCTACCCGGGTGCTTGGCACATTATTCGCAGTAAGCCCAGAATAGTCTGCGATAAGCGCCCCGACGTGCTCTTGCTCGAGGAACATTCCTGCGCTCATGTTCCCGCCATAAAGCGCCTCTATTTGTGCACCGCTCACTTGGGCATCTTCAAGAGCCATCAAGCCTGCTTCGATAAAAAGGTCGCGAAAGCTTTTATCCCACATTTCGCCGAATTTTGTGCATCCTATCCCAACGATGGCTACTTCTCTCATCATAACTCGTTTTGTTGTATGGGTTTACCCTCTTAGAGCACTATCTTATTCTTGTGTTTAGCATAAAGTGCATAATCTAGATAGATAGGGGCAGCAAGCAGTTCTGAGACAGTTGGAGCAAGACCTTGGACCTTGCTAATCTCATTTGTCACCTGAATGGTGAACGAATCGCTGCCTGCACCCGACCCAAATGCGGTCATAAAGATGCGGCTACCAGGTTCAGCAACGTCTAGCACCGAAGCTAATCCAATCAGCGCTGACCCGGAGTACGCATTGCCCAATCTTTCTACCACTAGGCCTTGTTTCAGCTGATCTCGGGAAAAACCAAGCGTAGAGGCAACCGAGCGTGGGAACTTGCCGTTTGGTTGATGAAAGACCACATAGTCAAAGTCCTTTGGTTTGCTGTCAGTCTTTTTCAGTAATCCGCGCGCTCCTGCCAAAACGTGCTTAAAATAGCCCGGCTCACCCGTAAACCTCCCACCATGCTTTGGATATTGCTGGCCTTCGCGCCTCCAAAAGTCAAATGTGTCCGTCGTGAATGAATATGTGTCCACAATTTCAGCAATGACGTGGTTCTTTCCTATGACGTAAGCTGCACCACCGGCGGCTGCAGTATATTCAAGAGCATCTGCAGGCGCCCCTTGAGAGGTGTCCGCACCTATCGCCATGCCGTATTTAATGTAATCAGCAGCGACCAGCCCTAGGCACGTTTGCAAAGCAGCGGTTCCCGCTTTGCACGCGAATTCAAAGTCGGCAGCCATAAGCTCTGGTGTTGCTCGTACCGCTTCGGCTACGATCGTTGCCGTCGGTTTGACAGCATAAGGGTGAGATTCGCTGCCGACATATATTGCTCCAATGTCAGCTCCATTTAAGCTAGATCGACTAAGGGCTGAGCGAGCAGCTTCGACCGCGATCGTAGCAGTGTCTTCATCTCGGTCTGGGACTGATTTTTCAGATACACGCAATCCTTTTTTAATGTCGTTTGGGTTATCTCCCCACACTCGTGCAATCTCTTCGACTTTAATCCTGTATCGGGGTATATACACGCCGTACGTTGCAATCCCAATGGGCACTTTTTTTGCTCCTAAACAGATAGTCTATAATCCAATGAATCAGCAGAATATATTGCGTCTGGAATACTCAATCTAAATCGGGAGCACCGTTTAATGCATATAAAAAGATATTAGCATTCTCTAAATTTTGTTACACTCCTATATATTGCGCGCGCTATTTATTAGCTTTTGTAGGGGTGGACACTTCTCTAAGTTGGCACGTGGGGTTTAACTAGTGGGGCCACCGAGATTTGAACTCGGGTCTGAGGACCCCCAGTCCCCAAGGATAACCAGGCTACCCTATGGCCCCTTCATATTGAGTATGCTGTAACCCTATATTACTTCTATTCAAAGCGACGCTTATCGCTTAGCTTTCTGTAACTGCAATGGTTCTGTTTTTCACCATGCTCTCAGGGCTTGTCAGGTTCTGTCGATCTTGGGCTCAGCGTTGATATACATTCGAGGTGCAAAAAAGCAAACGCATGAAATACGTTAGTTAACTATAGCTTGATATTTTGCACTGGCCTGCTCAGCAAAAATTCGCCCTGTTCGATCTTCTTTTTGAGCTCTCGAGTCAGTTTGTCTGCATTGTATCGATCAGATTGTCTCAACGTTACTGGAATTTGTTGCCCATTTAGGTCGATAGCACCTAGGTTACCTTTGAGAGCGCCATATGGACAAGAGGATATGCAAGCACCGCACCGCACGCATTCTTTACGATCAATTCCTTTATTCGGTTTGAATGCCGCCGTTGGACAATTCTTCACGACTTGACATTTTTCGCAACTCTCGCACTCTTTCTTTGAGTAACTTATCCGTCCATATTCTCTCTGCCAGACGTCGCTGTATCGTGCATAACCAAGCGACTTGCGCCCATTCACATCAACGATTGGTAGGGGGATTTGATCATCTGTCCGGCTTGCGTACTCAAGTATAGATGTATTAAGAATCGGAATAGGGATTGCCCATGAACAGAACACGTCGGGACCTGCGGACGTATTAAAGCCACCAACATATTTAGGGTTCATACCCTTTAGTGGTGCATAGCCTGAAAGGTTCGGCTTCTGAGCAGAGCTACGTGTTCCCGTCCCTGTCACGAAGCCTACAGCACCATTGAACAGGGCTTTCGTGCCAACTCCGATAGTTTCGAGCTGAGGGTCTTTCTCCAACGGATTGAGCTCTCCACATCCACAGAAGCTTGCTTCTTTGTATGGCCCTTCGAGACACGTAACAGAAAAAATGGACTTGATGCAACTGTCGTTAGGGTTAACAAATGCATTGTAGTTCTTAAAAACGTTTCGAGTAGCTGAGAGCCTCGCAAATTGCATAGCTTGAAGGTTAGTGTGTCCCTTTATTAGCAGCCCCGTCGTTGTTAGCACTTCAAAGTCGATATCGTTCCCTTTCACAATATCGCGAAAAAGATGCCCCCCCCCATATTTGGTGTCGCTCCGGCTAGCCGCAGTCCCGTAGACAATTAAATCAAGCAATCCAAGCCTTTCGTTAGGACACGGACCAACGAAAGCAGGGACGTCATTGAGCCACGCCATTTGGGCCGTCTCGAAGACATTAGGAGCCGTGGCGCGAAAGGATAGAGTGGCATAGGTCCCGCTCATGATGCCCTTTGTGCCACTGGTAACAACGTCTACTTCGTTGACGTCTTCGTGAGCCCGTACCATATTGCAAAACTCATAGGCAGTACAAACTGTGACTTCTCCGGCTGTTATCTTGGCGTTAATCTCTTCTATGCTTCTTATGGGCACGTTTGATTTTGGCATAAATTTCATAGCGTCGGCTTAAGGCGTTGCGAGCTCTTCTTCCATCTTTCTAGTTTCTTTGATCTTGTTATCAAACTGCATAAGACGCTTGTGCAAGCCCACGAAGTGCGGGATGTAAACGCGGTAAATCTTTAATCGCGCGGGATCGATCCCACGCTCCACAACTTTCTTGCTCAAATCGTTGAGCCGTGTTTCGACACTTTCGAAGTTTTCACCGCAACTCTCGGCTTCGAACCCTTGTCCGATAAAAACGCCATCCGCGCCCAAGTGAAACGCCAGCTCTATGTGTTGAGGCGCGAGTCGCAATACTGATGGCACACTTAAGATCCGAATAGAAGGGGGGTAGCGGAGCCGTGCTGCGCCAATATTGTCAGCTGCTGCGTACCCAATTTTTGTGTCTAGGAACGCTATGTTCCGTATCTCTTTTTCGCGCTTACCTGCAAGGACCCCGCGTATGGAAGCTTCAAGTTGTGCTTCCGTACACCCGTGCAAATCAAGGGCGGCTGTAGGGCAAACGTGTACGCACGCGCCGCCACCAGTGCAAAGCATCGGATCGACTGTCGCTCTGCGATCAACCATCTTTATAGCATTGTTCTTGCACTGCCGTACACACATACCGCAACCATTGCAGCTATCCTTAACGAAGGCCGAAAGCGGTTCTATTGATACGGAGTCCTGGCCAACAAGCGATAGCGCTTCGAGAGCGGCGGCATCTGCTTGTAAAACGCTATAGGTGATGTCTTTGGGACCTTGGGCGGTGCCGCATACATAGATCCCTTTAGTGTTTGTGCTAGCGCCTTCAAGTTTTGGGTGTTTTTCCTTCACGAACAAGTCATCACTTAGTTCGATACCGAGCGTCTCTCCAACTTGAACTGTTCCCTGAGAGGGCTTAATGCCCGTCGAAAGGACCACTAAGTCCGCATTGAGTTCGAGACATTGTCCACGTAACGTATCTTCAGCGCTAACGTACAATTTGCCCCCTTTGTACTTCACGTCACTCGCACGTCCGCGGATAAATTTTACACCTTTCTCTTGCACGTGCCTGTAGTAATTTTCATAGATTCCCGGAGCTCGAATGTCTGTATAAAGCACTGTTATGTCAGTTCCCGGAAAATAGTCAGTGATATAGTTAGCGTGTTTCAGGGCGACCATGCAACAAACGGACGAGCAATAAGGCAATCCGTGCGGCTTTTCGTCCCTCGACCCGACGCATTGTATCATCACTATCCGCTTGGGCCGTTTGCCGTCTGAGGGTCTTAAGAGTTCACCGTTTGTGGGCCCATTTACGCCAATTATCCGAGCGAGCTCTAACTGAGTAACAACGTCCTTAAAACGACCATAGCCATATTCAGGCCGCAAACTTGGATCGAACTCGTCATGGCCCGTTGCTACGACGATTGCGCCGACTTCTATTTTTCTAAGAGAAGGTTCGGCTTCGAGCACAATTGCGTCGGACTTGCACACCTTTGTGCATTTACCACATTTGACGCAGTGCTCTGCATCTATTGTGTACCTATCAGGGACGGCCTGTGGAAAAGGTTTATAGATAGCTTTTCTTTTTCGTGTGTTGGCGTTCCACCAATCTGGCACTTCGATTGGACAAACGGTCGCACACTCCCCGCAGCTTGTACATCGTTCACTAACGCTTTGCGGTTTGATTTTGACGTCGACGTTGAAGTGACCAGCAGTTCCGTTTATGTTGGCAATTTCAGCGTCAGTTAGGAGCTCGATTTTGTGATTCTCGTAAACATTATTCATTAACGGGCTGAGTGAGCACATCGCACACTCTTCCACCATCTTGTGTGGTGAAAACACTTTTCCGATTCTTACCGTGTTGCCTCCAATAGAGGGCTCCTTTTCAACCAGATACGTTTTTACGCCATTTTCTGCCAAGGCGAGCGCTGCGGTGATTCCTGCGATGCCACCGCCTACAACGAGAGTGGCGTTGGTAACATCAACACGAAACTCAGAAAGGGATTCCGCGTGCTCGAGCCGTAGTAGAGAAGCATTGATGAGGTCGCGCGCTTTCTTCGTGGCACCTCCTCTGTCGTCGGTGACCCACGAACATTGTTCCCTAATATTTGTGATCTCAAGAAGATACGGGTTAAGTCCTGCTTCGCGCATACAGCCCCTGAAGGTCTTACCGTGATTGTTAGGCGAACAAGCAGCGATCACAACGCCATCGAGGTTGTGTTTGCGAATGGATTTCTTGATCTTCTGCTGGCCTTGTAGCGAACAGAGGTGTTGATCAGAGTCTACAACGTTGGTGCGTTTGAAATCCTTATCTAACTTATCAATATCGATTGAGTTTGAGATGTTTCCATCGCACCGACATAAGAAGACTCCGAATTTCGACACTTCAAACGGCCTCGATCTTTTCAATAAGTGGAGCTACATCGATCGTCGCAAATTGGAGGCATGCGTCTCTTGATTGATCGGCTCCGAGTAACAATGCTACGAGTTGTGATACGTTTAACACAGGTACGACGCGATTGAGTCGTTCTTCGAACTGGCGCTGAAATCTATCGAGAATTAATTGGCAGCCAGCACACATCGTCACGATAAGGTCGGGCTCTTCAGCGAGTACGCTCTCTAGCTTTCTAAAGCATGTTGATTCTGTATACTCGTCTACGTCGATAAGGTGCGAAAAACCAAGACCACAGCAAGAAGATCGTTCAGAATAATCGACGAGTGTCGCTGAGAAAGTTGCACATATTTCATCCAGTAAAGTAGGATATTCCCACAACCCGCCAGTTACCTCGTCGTAAAATACTTTTGTATAATGGCACCCGTGATGCGTTGCTATGTTAACCTTAGAGAGAGAGAATTTAGCGCGCTCTGCGAGGATTTCTTTCAGGCTATAAAGCACCTCAGCAGCGTGATAGATCGTTACGCCTCCTTTGTACTCGTAGTTCACTGCTTTCAAAACGTCGTTTATCGCTGCCCGCGTTTCGTTGTCGTCAAGTTCACCAATACACTCTTTTAGATTCGCGTATGAGGTGGGGCACGTACAGACGACATTGGTGTACCCTGAATTGTATGCAAGCGCAAGATTTCTGGCATTAAGACTGAGATTGGCCTCAGGAGGAACCACACCACAGTGCCCCGCAAATCCGGTGCACGACGATTGGTTCGGATCATCGAAGTAGTCGATGTTCAAAGAATTCAGTATGAACCTGAACGATCGTTCTATGCCCGGGTAGAAAGTCCCCGCGACACAACTCTTGAACAGGTACAAGCGTTGAGGCAGCTTGGAAGACGTTAAGACTAGCCGATCAGTGGTCGTTGAAAAGTCCCCCTTTGTTACAGGTTAATTTCAAAATGGTCCTAATTTCTTTGAGCGCTTTAGCTGGGACTGGTATGTCTCGAGCGTTTCGAGGAGGCAGTCCCAGCTCAGCTCTCAGCGTTGTGATCTTATTATGGTCGACCAGTTTGCTCAACAAGCCGAGGTCGTGCTCGAACAATTCAGGTGAAACGGTCACGCCGTTACTTTCTAAAGATTGAAACAGCAAAGAAGCTTTTTTGTAGATCTCATCCGGTGCGTATCCCTCTTTGAACGCTTTGTTTCTTGCGTTGAGTATGATGGAAGCCGGAGTGTTATTTCGAGGACATCGAGAATTGCAGGTATAACATTGACCGCAAAGCCAGATAAGGGGGTCTTTTGCGAGCTCGTCTGCCGTGCACTCTTGTGCACGCCTAACGATTTCACGTGGGCTATAGTCGCTGAATACTTTTGCAGCTGGGCATCCCGCTGTACATCTCCCGCACTGTAAGCACTTAATTATATTTTCCTTTTTGTACAAAAACTCAAAAGCGGATGTTTCAGCACTTAAAACTTCTTTTTCTGATTCTTTTTCTTGATTCACTACAATCACGTTAAATTTTATGAATAATTCTATATATAATTATGCAAAAATAGAAAAAGATTGCCTATACATACCAAATAATAGCCTTTTTTTATACAATTATACAATAACTAGGTAAATTTAAATAAAAATAGGAGTTTATTATGAACGTATGGACATAAATAACTCGGCGCCGAAACATTATAAAATTATCTGCTTAGGCTGTCATTCTGACGTTTCAGGCACGGGTTACGAGTTACGTTGCGGTTGCAGTAACGCACTCTTGCGCACTGTCTACCAGGACTATCAATTGGAAGTTACTGCAGAAGAAAGTATGTGGCGGTTTTCTGCGTGGCTGCCAACGGTAGATAAATTGAGAACATGTGGTCGGTCTATTACATACAAGAGCGAGAGCTTTGCACGAGAGCTTGGACTAAAAGACCTATTCATTAGTTTCAACGGATACTGGCCGGAAAAAAACGCGATCCTTGAGACGTGCAGCTTTAAAGAGCTGGAATCGCCTCCGACAGTGCAACGAGCTGTCGAAAGCAAGGTTAAAACGTTGGTCGTTTCTTCAGTTGGCAACACAGCGCGCGCTTTTGCGCATACGGTGTCAACGACTTCTACAGACCTTAAGTTAGTTCTTGTCGGGTTGGAAAGCGCAATAGGAAAGCTATGGCTTCCTGAACCACCTTCTGAAAATATTACACTAGTTGTTCTTCAACGAGGAAATGATTATTCAGACGCTATCTCTCTGGGTAACAGGCTCGCAACGTTACCTGGACTTATACCAGAAGGGGGAGCTATGAACGTCGCTAGGCGTGACGGGATGGGTACGGTAATGCTTGAGGCTGCCGTTACTATTGGCAGAGCGCCAGATCATTATTTTCAGGCAGTCGGTAGTGGAACGGGTGGAATCGCAGCTTGGGAGGCCTCTTTGCGTCTAAGACGCGACGGCAGGTTTTTGGAGGGCCAGCTTCCGAAATTGCATTTGTCCCAGAACTTACCTTTTGTGCCTATGTTTAGTGCTTGGAACGCTCATAGACGGATCATCGACCCATCTATCGACATGCCTGACGCTAAATCATCTATTAAGAAATTGTACGCTGATGTCTTATCAAATAGAAATCCAGCGTATTCAGTCAAAGGAGGGGTATTTGACGCTCTGAAACACACAAGGGGTCAGATGTACGCGGTGTCAAATAACGATGCACGGGGAGCTGCACGTCTCTTTGAAGATCTTGAAGGCATAGATATTGTGCCGGCAGCAGCAGTTGCTGCAGCGTCGTTGATGCAAGCTGTTGCTAACGGAAGCATTAATGATTCAGATGTAGCGCTTCTCAACGTTACAGGAGGCGGCTTACAAAAGTTAAAAGAAGACAAAGAGTGCTATCAGATACGGCCCGACATTCGAATCACAAAGCCTGATATGGACCTTGCCGAACTGCAAGAAGTGCTACAATAAAGGGGGAGCAACACTGACTCCAGAAGAAGAAACCGTTGAGCTCTTCGAACAAAATAACATTGATCTTGTAGCCACATTGCCGTGCGACAGGTTGAAGAACCTACTGCCCCTCGTAGGCAAGCGCTTTTTCGAGGTGCAGCTATCGAGGGAGGAGGATGGCGTTGGAATCTGCGCCGGTGCGTTTTTAGCAGGAGCGAAACCGCTGATGCTGATTCAAAGCACCGGCATCGGAAACTTGCTGAACGCCTTGTCGTCGCTTAATTTTACATACGAACTTCCGTTGCCCATTGTTGCAAGTTGGCGCGGAGTTTATCAGGAGAGCATACCTGCTCAAGTCTATTGGGGGGCGCACCTAAAGGCAGTGCTAAACGCTCTTGACGTAGCGACCTATGAGGCCCACACCGTGGAGGACCTGCCGGTAGTGGGCCAGGCTATAGGAGAATCATTTAAGACAAGCGTGCCGGTCGTCGTGCTTGTCTCTCCGGAGTTGTGGCAGTGCACGCCACAAGGCGTCTTTCGACAACCGGGATATGAAGGATTAAACTTCTTGGGAGAACCGGGATATGAAAGGTCAAAATGCCCTGCTTTGTCGTTAGAAGCCCAGGTTAAGCGTCCCACAATGACTCGCTATGAAGCGATCGAAGCAGCGGTTCCTTATCTTCGCGGGCGGACGGTAGTCTGCAACATTGGTATACCGAGCAAGGAGCTGTATGCCCTTTGCGATCAACCTGGCAACTTTTACATGCTTGGAAGTATGGGTTTAGCTTCTTCGATCGGGCTTGGTATTTCCCTTTATTACAAAAGCGAAGTCGTCGTACTCGACGGAGACGGAAGTCTCTTGATGAATCCAAATGCCCTATGTAGCATCTCTCAACAGGCACGAGACAACTTGACGGTTGTAGCTCTTGATAACGGCACGTACGGTTCTACGGGAGATCAGCCAACGGCGAGTCTACAACTTGACTTGGAGCTTTTGGCGCGGGGTTTTGGGATCGAGCACACAAGTAAAGTATACACTGCAGAGGATTTGCTCACAGCATTGCACCTCCCGATAGGTCCTAAGTTTGTTCACGTCGTTATAAAGCCAGGGAATGCCAACGTTCCAGACTTACCCTATGCGGCAACTCAGATCAAAAGACGTTTTATAGCGCATTTGCGCAGTGGGTAGTACAAAAGGCCCCTAACGCGGGGCATTCGTCTGCTCTTTGACTGTCGTGTGGCGCCATTCGGCAGTGGCCTTCTGCTGAGAGGCCACGGAATCGAGATAAGCTGTCATACAAGGAATGTCGTGACAGGTTTTCGCACACTGTTGCTACGATGTCAAGTATCATAGCCTGCTACTGCGATCCTCCGCCCCGCAAAAAACTAAGGCATATCTCAAACAGCTCGATCGCACCGCTGTCTTCGAAAAAGGCTTGTTAGGATCATTTAGCGGGCGTAGTGCCGACCTCCGTCTTCACACGGCGGAGGTCGGCGGTTCGAATCCGGCCGAGCCCATCGTTCTTTTTACAGTCTGAAGCATTGAAGCTGGCCATTGAGGCTTTCTCGGATACGAGAATCATGGTTAAAAAGAAGCACAACTCTGACGAAAAGTTGCACAACTCAAATGAGCTCGATCTGAGTTGGCAAGAAACTGTTGACCTACAGCCAGAAGACGAAGTTGAAGGTGGCTCGGAAATCTACTACTTCACCGATGAAGACGGCAATACGCTCGCGCGAGTTCCTTATTGAAGAACTTATTCCCGACGAAAAAGAAGTCGAAGACTTATCAAAACGAAAATCTAGCGGGAAACTCCAAAAACTGAAGCCCGGAACCGTCGACATAATCAGCCTCCGAGCACCAGACGAACCATCACAGCAAATCACGCTGCCAATACCGAAATCAGGGGAAACCCCGCTCGACATTCGAATATCCAGTGAAGTCGTCCCGGATTTATCAACAAAGCAAGAATCACAACGGCAGAACGATGTCACCACTACGGACAAACATGTGACTATCTATCTTCACGACGACTCTGCTGCTACCACGCCTGTGAGTGTTGTGCATGACCGAGACTCACGTGCATCTCTCACGCTTTACTTCACCAGAGCAGAGCTCGACGCATATATCTTGTACCGTAGCGAAGGGATGGCAAAGAAATCTAAAGACTGGATCAGCAG
>JBAXDW010000035.1:0-10869 GCA_037140755.1 Methanobacteriota archaeon | reverse complement strand
AGGGGACTTATAGCGAGATAGCGGCGTTGGCATTGGGATATCCCGAGGAGTCTCTGTGCTACTTCACCACTATTGAAGATGTCGCGCGTGACCTCATCGAACGCCGACTCGACTGTGGTGTCCTCCCGTTGGAGAACTCCATAGAGGGATCGGTCGGAACCACGCTCGACGTACTCCTCACCCTTCCGGTCCAAATCGTCCGTGAGATCGTGCTGCCTATACGCCACTATCTTGCAGCACGGGAGGGGGCGGACATACACGTCGTCTATTCTCACTGGCAGGCAATCGCTCAGTGCAACGCTTTTTTACGTGCGTTCGGCCGGGAAGTTGTCCCAGTGAGCAGCACGTCACAGGCCGCACGCATGGCAAGCGAGAACGAACGTGCGGCGGCGATCGCCTCCCTGCGCGCAGCCGAACGCTATGGCCTGCAGATCGTCCAGGCCGACATCCAGGACGTTGAGGACAACTTCACCCGGTTCGTCGTCATCGCGCGGCGCGGCAGGCTTGCTGAGGCACAAGCGGGCACAAAAACGTCTATCGTGCTCGAGCTCAAGCGGAACAGTCCAGGAGCGCTCTATGAGGTGCTCCACGTGTTTGCCGAGCGTCAGTTGAACCTAACGAAAATCGAGTCGCGGCCCGCAAAGCGGTCGCTTGGTGAGTATATCTTCTACATCGATCTTGAGGGGAATACCGCTGACGCCGTGGTCATTAACGCGTTCGATGCGCTGCAATCGCACGTCTCCCGATTGAAGGTGCTCGGATCCTACACCTCCGAAACCCATTTGACGCCGTAACGTCAATGGCTCCACGATGCGTGCGGACGCCGCTCTCTTGGCAGGTGCGTTTGTCGGATCGATGGCGCTCACCGTCGTTCTTATCGAGGTGCTTCACATGCCCGTCGTGTTCTTATTCCTCCCGATTATCCCGTTCCTGCTGCGCACACGACGCCGGGCCACGGTCAAACGCTGTGCGTCATGCGGCTGGCAAACGTACGACCCTCACCATGACTACTGTCCGTGCGACGGCAGCGAGCTGGTCACAGATACTATATAATGAAGGGCACAATGAGGAGAGCGAATGAAGCTGCTCGCGACCGACGTCGACAATACCCTCACGGGTGACCGTGCCGCCTATAACCGGCTGGTCGTTCTGCTCTCGGCGTATCGCGACGTGACGATCGCATACGTCACCGGGCGCGATAAGATTCAGACGTTTGAGATCATGGATGCCGAGTGCCTGCGCGAGCCGGACTACACGCTGTGTAACGTAGGCACCGAGATCTATGAAGGCCCAGACTACCGGAGGGATGACGCGTGGACGCGCCACATCGATCGCCATTGGGACCGGCTCGAGGTGCAGGAGGCACTGGCGACCATCCCATATCTTTTCCAGCAATCGCGCCAGTTTGAGTTTAAGCAGAGCTATCATCTTTTTCAAAAGGCTGACGTCGTCATTCCTGAAATCCACGAGCGACTCGATGACATTGGCATGCCACACAAGGTCATTTATTCGAGCGGGACGGATCTCGACGTGATTCCTGCTAAAGCGGGGAAGGGAGAAGCGGTAGATTACATCCGGAAGAGGCTAAGAATTCGTCGAAAGCGCGTCCTCGCTGCCGGCGACAGCGGAAACGACATCGGGCTGCTCTCTGCCGGGTTTTTAGCGGTCGTCGTTGGGAACCACAAAGCTGAGCTCAATACTGATGCGGTGCCAGAGGACGTTTACTGGGCGCGAGCAAACTACGCTGAAGGCATAATCGAGGGGATTCAACACTTCGGATTCCTGAAACCCGCTGATGCCGTATGAGGCGCGCGCCTAGTCGGCCATGCAGCGTGGCCGGTGTCATTCAATGGGTATCTGTCGAAGAGCGCCTTTGGGGCGATCGGTATCGGCGTCACGCGCATCAGCCGCGCTCTCGGTAAAATAGTCAAGCGCGTCCGGACAGCTGAGTGCCAGTTGCTCGTAGAAGCGTCGCGTTACCATAAGCTCACCGATTTCGATCTCGTGGTTGTAAGCGTGCAAAAGCACCTGCGGAAGAGCGCCGAAGCGCTTTAGGATGACGCGAATGGCCACGACCGCGTTGTCTACGTCGTTGGCAGACCAGCTCTCTGTCATGTCGGCATGCACGTTCGCCGCTATCACATAAAAACGTACGCCGGGTTCTGGGATCTCTGCGCTTTTTTGTGCTTAATTGAGACTTGTCGTCGTGCGCCGAAGGGGATTCATCGGGGTGTTTGTATGAACGGACGGGTAATGTGGTGTCAAGCGACCGTTCATTTTCGCGCCACTTTCGCAGCGGTCTTCTCTGCAGTCTGCATTGCTTTAGTGATGAGCTTCGCAGGTGAGATGAAGCAGAACAAGGGACAGTTCTTACGTGAAATGTACTCCATAGAGGGGGGCCGATTCGGGGTTCTGATCGATTCTTACGACGTCGGCGAGAAGTATGGGTTTGACTGGGAGACACTCGAAACGATCGTCGAGCACTTGGAGGCAAAAGGGCTTATCGCTTCGTATGAGGGGACGCTGTATGCGTCGCTTACGCTCAATGGAGTTGAATACGTCGAGAGCACTGAGTGATTCGTGTTGTTTGCAGCGCTCGTATTGGGCGGACCATTCTGTATGTTTGGTCTGTGATTGATGCTGGATTTTGGCGACTGCGACTGCTTATTGAGCCCTCTTAGCGACTCGTAACGTGGTTTCGGGACTCATCACTGATGAGAAAAGCTATTAACGCAACACCGACATGCTGTGGTGATGAAAGGCGTAATCGTCGGCGGCACTCGCACCGGTGTCGGAAAGACCACAATAACCCTCGCCTTATTAAAAGGACTCGCTGACGCTGGCTATGACGTTCAGTCTTTCAAGGTCGGCCCGGGCTTCGTCGATGTTAGACTTCACGAACGGGTCACAGGGCGCCCGTGCTACAACCTCGACGCTTTCCTAATGGGTGAAGCAGGTGTCAAGCGTGAGCTCGCTAAATCGAACGCCGACGTGGTCGTTATTGAGGGCGCTTCGGGGATGTACACCGGCGCGTCGAGCACGGCGCGCATCGCTGATATCATTGGCGCCCCCATCATCCTCACGGTCGATGCGAGTGCATCTTCAGAAAGCGTGGCTGCCACTGTTCTTGGATTTGCTCGATATGCATCGTATACCTCACACGCTGCAAAGATTGTAGGCGTCGTCGCGACGCGCGTCGGCAGCGACAAGCACGTGAACGACATACGACGTGCATTAGAGAAGATCGGGGTTCCACTCATGGGCGTTCTTCGAAAGGAAGTCTGGAATCTAAACCGAAGTCCGACCATGGCTCCTCGACAAAAAAAAGCAGTGACTGAGGCCGCCCTCGCTGCAGTCTACGACGAGCTCGACGTCGCGTCTATTACGAGCAGCGCTTCAGAACTTTACGCGCCCGTTCCCGTGCCGCCCCTCGATAACAAAGCGGACATCACGATCGGCATTCCTTTGGACAGCGCGTTCTGCTTTTACTATCGTTCGAACCTTGAGGCCCTCGAACTCACCGCGAAGCTCGAATATTTCTCACCGCTCACGGATCGACTCCCACCAGTTGATGCCCTCTACGTGGGTGGGGGGTATCCGGAGGCGCACGCTCAGCAGCTTAGTGCAAATGCAGGCCTCTTAGATGATATCTATTCGAAAGCTGAAGAAGGCATGCCGATCTACGCGGAGGGCGGGGGACTCGCGTATCTCTCGCGTTCACTTGCGACGAAGGTCGGCGCTAAGCATAAACTCGCAGGGGTCGTTCCGGCTGAGGTCCGGGTAACCGGCAACCTCCAAGCGGGGGGTCATTCTGAAGCTGAGATCGTGAGAGACTGCGCGATTGCGGTCAAAGGCGAACGAGTGCGCGGACATGAATACCATCATTTGGTCACGGTGGTGGACGATGATGCCCGATTTGCGTATAAAATGAGACGCGGCATAGGCATCGACGGGCGAGACGGACTCGTTGAGTACAATACGTTAGCGTCCTACCAGCACGTACACGTAAGTGGAATGCGTGAGGGATTTGACACTTTTGTGACCAGAGCCCAGAGGTATGCGAGATCCTGACCTTTACGAGCGTTCTGTTTTATGCTCATCGCTACAGACCGGGTACGATGAGAGCGTCTCCGATTCCATTATCCCAACAACTGATGCTAGGTCACGGCAGTTGTCGTTCATCCACAAGAATCTACTTTAAGCCTCCTGAACGGATCACGAAGTGTCACTTCGAAACTTTTATCGTATCTCGCCCTATTTTATCGTGGCACATAGTGCGCCTTGGACGACTAAACCGAGTATAGCACGCTTGCCAGAAACTATGAAGCCCAACGACAAACTTTCGGATTTGCTTGAGTTTTTCAACGTTATAACGAGAATACAGCAGCTCGACGAGATTTTTCGTCTCCGCCCGAGAATTCAGTATTTGTACGAAGTGCTATGTTTCATTCTGATTATTTTTGATGTCTTTTTCTTGTTCCTAACTGTAATTTTTAACCTAAGGATAGGCAGCCTTGAGCTCATCGCGACGTTTGACGCGGTCGTGGCGCTCTTTTTATGGGTTGAATACCTGTTTAGGGTGAACGAGCAGGACAACAAGCGGAGCTACGTCGCGTACCAGTGGACCGACATTATCGCCATCATTCCTTTTGACTATCTTGCCCTCGTTTCGTTCGGCGTCGCTCTGCCGTATACCCTGGTCTTCAAGCTTCTACGACTTGTGCGAATCTTTGCCCTTTTGAGGTTCTCACGACGACTCGAAAAAGAAGTCCTCGCATTTGCTGAAAAGACGCGACTCATCTACGGCATAGCCATCTACCTGCTGGTCATCATCGTTGGCTCGTTCCTATTCTTTGCCATCGAATCGGGCGTGAATCCCAACGTGACGCATGTTGACGACGCGCTGTGGTACATGATTGTCACCATAACGACAGTCGGTTACGGGGACATAGTGCCTTACACCGGGCTTGGCAGGATTATCGGGGTCATCGGAATGATCACTGCCATCCTCTTTGCGAGCATCGTGACGGCCACCACCACGACGGCTCTGCTTGAGAAGTTCAGGGCCGAACGGGAAAAACTCACCGAAACAAGTAAAGAGACGATCGGAAACGTCATAGCTCAACTGAGCATAATCGAAAAGCGGTTGGAAACGCTCTCTGCATTGGAGGACAGCACGGACGAAATCAAGGCTGAGCTCGCTGAGCTCAAAGGGATGCGAGCAGAGATGCAGAGCTTGAAAGAATCGGTTGAGGGGAAGACGCACGAAGAGTGAGTTTCTTGGGCGTTGCGGAAACGCTGTCGCTTCAGCTTCCGAACAATCACGGACGCAGAGTAGCGCGAGACAAAATCGAAGCGCAGCCACGCAAACGTTTATCTTAAGTGCGCCCTCTTAAAGTAAACGACGCGCGTATGTGCGTGAGGCGAATGATGTTCTTAAAACTCGTATTTTTAAAGCTGTTGTTGCTAGTTGGTCTCGCTATAGTATTGATTCACGTCGTCCTGTTGGGCATTACTATAGTGATACACGTTGCGCTGTTGGTCCCTCGTCTTAGAAAGGGTGTAATGAAGCGCGGCTCATGCTGCGAAATGCCTAACCGCTCTACACCTTAATGGGGATGCCACAAAACGGCTGCTGCTCGGGTCTCCGGGCGGTCTTGGTCGTGCGCGACTTCTAACAGAGTAGTATGCGCTTGTTGATCACAAGAAAAGAGCTCCAGTGCTCGTTTTTCGTGATTCTTCTTTTAGCTCCGCGAAAAACGTCCCTCATGACCTAGGATTTCGCGAGCGCTGCGCGTAACTGAACGCAAAAATCGCGAACGCAGAATAACATCACGAGATGGGCAAAATAAGAGATTGGGGCACTCGCGTGCGTGAAGGGCGCAGAGGGTTTCTTGGAGCTGTAATACTCGTGTTAACAGGCATCCTCCTCATATACCTCGCCAACAACGTCCTAAGCGCGACCATTCCAAGCCAGGCGCTTGTTGCCTACGTCGGCGTATTTATGGTTGCAGCTGGGGTATTATATGGCGCGAGTACGTTGCTTTTCCGGGAATGAGTCCATTCGGTTGCTGGACGAAGGCATCATTGCAAACTGCAACCGAGCATAACGGTTGGCGATAGCGCACAAGCGTCGAATCCGTCCCGGGTCACTAGCGCGTTCGCAGCGCCAGTCGCTGTCTAATGACGACGAACCCCTCAAACGAGGTTCCTACATGTATTTTTTGGTGTAGTCTTTCTGTGCTCCTGTTTCAGAGAGCGTGGCAGTGTCATCGCCGCCGAGAAGGTCGACGAGCCAACGCGCCTCTGTGAAGTTGCTCAGCAACACGCGTAGGAGCAATGTGATAGGTACTGCGATGAGCGCCCCGAACACACCAAGGAGCCAGCCCCAGAAGACCACGGAGAGGAGAACGATATACGGGGGGAGGTTGAGCCCCTTGCCGACATATCGGGGAAAAAGCACGTACTCAGCAACGAAGTTGATAGCAAGAAACACTACAACGACGGCAATCGCTCCGATCGGTCCATACTCGATCCAACCCAGTAAGGCGGGAGGAATCATCGCCAGGGCAAAACCAATGTAGGGGATAAAGCTGAACACAAAAAGCAAAACGCCCCACAGGAACGCGAAGTCAATTCCCGCGATGTAGAGGAATATAACTGCCGGAACCGCGGTAACGAAGTTCACTTTGGTGCGTATGATGACAAAATCAAGTATGCTCTTTCTGATAGCGAGCAGCGGTCCTGAGATCGGATGCGCCGCGGCGTAGTTCGCTAGGTCGCGTTTGGGGAGCCGGGGTAATGCGAGCAAAAAAAAGACAAACAACGTTACCAGGAGAATGAGCTGCACGACGACGCTGCTGACTGCTTGTAAGATGGCAACGGTTGCCTTCACCGCGAATTGGTCGCTCAGTATCGTCGCGGGTTGCAGCGCAGTGGCGTTAAGGCCGAGGCCTGCGAGTGATGATCGCGTAGCCTCGATGGTTGCATTGCTCGTCGTTGCAGAGGGACTGAACACGCGGCTGATCGAGAAGTAAATCAAAGCGATTGTGCCCGTGCCGAATGCGATCGCGCTGATCGCTAGCACCGCCAAAGCGCGGCTTGTAGAAAGTCCCTTCTTTTCGAGACTGTGAAGCAACGGGCTGACGAGGATTGCAAGAAAGATGGCAAAGAGGGTCGGAGCGACAATCTCGGCTGCAGCTTTTATGCCTGCGAGGATGATGATCGCACTCGCCGCCATAACGAGCAGGCGCGCAAGAGGCGATAATCGCAAGCCTCGTATCATGTCCTCCAGATTTGTGGACATCTGTTTTTTTGTTCCTGCTTCCATGCACCGACGGACCGTATTGTCTAATCGCTAGGTCTTATGCGATTGACGAAAAAAGGCCGTAGGAGGAAGATTTTAGCCTTGAGGATTGCTTGTCAAACCTCTACTTAAAGCTGACGATTTCGCCTGTGAACGCGTTAGTCACATCTTCTGATCTGTTTGCGGTCGTGTTTTGCCGCTAGGCTCAGCGCTCCTGCGAACGGTCCAACATCTGATGCAAAGACGAACGTCTGGCCGCAAGACACAATGTAAGTGAATACTGATGCTTCCCGACTTCAGGGTGACTGTGAAGGTGACAGATCAGTCGACGGCCGGATTCGACTTCGAGGCAGTGAATCTGGTGGTCTAACATTCACCGTAACGGTACCTGACGAAGCCCCATACTGACTGTCACCGGCAAACCTCGCGCGATAGATGTATTTACCCTTAGTTAGCCAATTTTGGCTGAACAAATAAACTCCTTGTTTGTTCGTAGGGTGCGTCCCGTCCTCGTAAATATAGGTCTTTCCATCAGGCGTGGTGACCCAGATCTTCACCGGCTTTGACAACCCGGTGGTGCCCGCCTTCAGGGTGACCGTAAACAAGACCCATTCATTGGTGGCCGGATACTTGTTCGAGGCGGTGATCGTGGTGGTAGTCTTCGTCCCGACGTACACGGTAACGGTGCTTGTGGAGCTCGCATACTTACTGTCGCCGGCAAACCTCGCATAATAGATTCGTTTACCCGGGGAGCTAAACGCTTTGGTGAACCCGTATTCCCCGTTTTCGCCTATGTTATACTTGTCGTCGTGGTCCACGTATGTCACCCCGTTAAAGATATGCCAGATCTTGACCGGCCTTGATAGCCCGGTAGTGCCGGCTTTGAGGGTGACGTTGAAGGTGACCTTCTGATTGACGGCCGGATATCTATTCGAGGCGGTGATCTTGGTGGTGGTGGTCGTATGCGCCGCTACCGTGGTCGTGGCTGCGACAGAAGTGAATACTGAGATCGTTATTATAAGAGCCATCATGATGGCCGCGGACTTGAGGCGTGTTTTCATGTCCATTTACTCCCTTAGTTCGGTTGAAAAATAAACTAAACACGTAAAACTCGACTTTTACCTTATATATCTTCGCATTCTTGCGCAGACTTATCTAAACTAAATGCAGCTTTTGTTGTATCCGATCCTTACACTAAATCCTTAAGTGCATCCAACAACGCCTTCCGTCCAACAGACCAATCGGAGAGACTTAAAAGTCTTTAGGGCCCCCAGCTTAATTGATGACACACGGATCTTTGCTCCAAATCGCAGCGCCGACAAGTATGGGTGGGAACATCCACTCATACTTTTTCTCTTGGATGTACGGGATTGGGGCCCATTCCCCGTCAATTCTTGTTTCTACCAGGTGCTCTGCGCGCCAGAGGGCTCTAATATCAGCTACTGAGCTTTCGTAAACCAAATCTGATCTCGCCTCAGCAGTGTCAAAATGTCTTGGTAAAAGAGCGAGCTCGGTGGGTACTTCCAAGCCAAGTTCCAGGGATCTTTGCTTTGCATCTACGTATTCAGAAGTCTGGATCAACAATCGCAAAGCCTCACGTTGCTAGCAAGTCTACTGATTTGGACCTCTAAACCTTTTTCTTGCGAACATGGCGTGGTGCCAAAACGGATGCTTATAGTGCTTCCAGTCAATTCCGCTAACACCATGTGTCATTATGTAGGCACGATTTGACTGATCTCTTTATTGTTTAGCAAACTTTCTTCTATGTGACTCTGTGGCTTTTAAACAATTTTACCGTCCAAAATATCAAAGTGGACAAGGTGACGGTACTAGAAGACTCCATTTATCCCCTCAGCGATCAATATCGCACCAAATACGAGCAGCAAAACGAACATAATTGTCGCATTGTTTTCCATAAACCAGCGCTTCAATCCCTCCAACATCCAAGTTGCTTTCTCTCCCAAGACAAAAAAGAGCACAACTGGTGCAGCGACAGATGTGCTGGCGATAATAACGAATAAGACTAGCGCCATAACGCTATGAACGCTGCCGAGCGTGCTCTGTGCGATGTCTAATGATGCAGCTAATGTGAGGATCAGGTTCTTCGGCTTTGCCGCCGAGAATAACAACGCAAACCCAAGCGCCTTTATCGGTGTAAAAGAGTCTATAGACTGAAGCCACTTGGGCACGATCGGTTGGCGGCCGGGCTTCGGACGCTTTTTCCATTGTCGGTACGCAAAGAAAAAGAGGAGCGCTCCGAATGCGAACCTGATCACTAAGGCAGCGAGTGAAGCCCCACTATCTGGTGAGAAGTCTTGGGTCTCGGCAACTAAAAACCCTATGCCGCCGACAACAGCGAGTCCTAGTATCCAGCCGAGAATAAATGAAAGGCTGTTGCTCTTCGCTCGCTTTGAAACAAGCATTAGAGTGACAGCGATGATCGCCAACGGACTCATAGCCACGCCGATAGCGAGAGGCAGGATGTCACCTATCAAGTTCACTATGTACTTCTCCTAAGAATGTGAATACAGAGGCTATTCGAACACACTATAATATAAGAAGATCGATGATATCAGGATTTTATGTGGAATTCAATGTTTTTCCAGTATCCCATATATGCGTCATATACGTTTTCAGGCAACGGGTGCTTATAGTGCTTCCAATCAATTCCGCTCACGCCGTGAGTCATAATGTAAGCTCGATTTGACTGATCCCATTGGATGATATCGCCATATTGCTCTGCGAACTTCCTCAGATCGCCAAGAACAAAATTACATCTGATTCTAGATAGCGGAATTTGTTGTCGCCTTATCCACGGTTCAAGTTAGTTGTATTCAAATAGGGGTTCGTTATCACTTCTATTGCTTAAAGAGGTTGAATCACTTGAATTACGTGCGGATGCTAAGGAACGTAGTGTTGCATCTTGATCTTGTCTTGAGATGATTGCACTTCAATGCACGGCTTATCAAACTGAAGGGCCCCTCTGAATTGTCCTACTGTGAGTTTAGCAATCGTTGCTAAGCTACGCTGTCTGATAAAAGCAGCGGTCAAAACAAACGCAGTGTAATGCGCAGCTCTATCACTACTAAGGAATCCGGCCTTCTCTGCGTTGCGACGTTGCTTCTCTTTATACGCGGTACGTGCGGGGCTCTCCTCAACGGAGTCAGCAAGATCGGTCACGTCAGTAAAATCCGGGTCTGACCATGTAAGCCCTGTCGATTAGGCACGACTAGAAACGCGAGCGCGCCATTATGCGCCACTAACGCCATCGTTCGCGTATCTGGTCTAGTCTAATGCACATTTATCGTCACAACCGCACTCTTCGATGCCTTATACCACGTATCACCAGCAAAGGTGGCGTAGTAAGTGCGTTGACCTTTAGTACTAAAGCTCTGGGTGAGGGTGATCTGGCCGTTGGCATTGGTGGTCTTGGTGGTGTCGGTGTACTTGATGCCGTTGAGATAGTGGTAGATGGTGACTGACTTGCCGCTGACAGGCACCCACTGGGTGGTAGCGGAGTTCCACCAATAGAGCTTGGCGCTGAAGGTAACGGATTGACCGAC
>JBAXDW010000034.1:0-11007 GCA_037140755.1 Methanobacteriota archaeon | reverse complement strand
CTTAGTCCTTGGGATTGTGAGTCTGTTAGCCGATATGAGCACGGAGATGGTGTATCCGCTCATTCCTCTTTTTCTCGTTAACGTGCTCGGCGCAACATTCATTGACGTGGGCCTTATTGAGGGAGTTGCTGAAAGCACAGCAAGCATACTAAAGTTAGTTTCAGGATTTCTCTCCGACAGGTTCGGGAAACGCAAGCCCTTGGTGTACTCTGGCTATGCGATTGCTGCGATCGCAAAGCCTCTGTTGGCACTCACAACCGTGTGGCAACAAGTCTTGGCGATTCGGTTTTTTGATCGCCTAGGCAAGGGCATAAGGGGCTCAGCGCGTGATGCCATCGTATCAGAGTCAAAGAGTCTCGGGGCGGGCAGGTCGTTCGGCTTTCAACGCTCTCTCGATACGTTAGGGGCTGTTATCGGCCCGCTTATCGCGGTAGCTCTATTTGGCATACTGAGCTTTAGAGGGCTGTTCCTCCTCGCATTCATTCCAGGCATAGTTGCTGCTGTTCTTGTGGTGTTTTTCGTCAAAGAGACTGCCGTCGTGCCGCGAAGCAAACAGTCATACAAGCTATCCTTCAGTTCGTTTGACGCGAACTTTCGCATCTTTCTCTTGGGGCTTGGTCTCTTCTTTATTGGAAATTCAAGCGACGCTTTCCTCTTTTTACGTGCGCAAAACCTCGGCATCCCGATACTCGTGGTACCGCTACTCTATCTCTTGATGAACGTCATCTATGCGGTTTCTGCCTTTCCTTTTGGCATCGTCTCTGACAGGATAGGGCGCAAGGCGGTACTTTTGATGGGCTTCGCGGTCTTTTTCATAGTCTATCTAGGATTTGCACTCGCCTCGTCCGCACTCGTTGTTTGGATCCTTTTTCTAGTATACGGACTCTACTATGGTCTTACTGACGGAGTGTCCAAAGCGCTCGTGTCCGATCTCGCCCCCCTGCATCTCAAAGCCACTGCATTTGGTACGTATTACTTCGTCGTCGGCGCCGTCGCTTTTCCAGCTAGCCTGATTGCTGGTACGCTCTGGCAAACGGTCGGCTCTACGTTTGCCTTTCTCTACGGCGCGCTCATGGCCGTAGCCGGCGTGGTGATAATTGGCTTTTTCGTGCACAGTGACCAACCAACCAACCAATCCGTGACATAAGTCTGCTGAAGGTTGAAGGGCTTAGCGAAGCGTGCCTTGCGGAGCAGTGCGAGGCAAACACAACTGAGTCTTCGACCGAAAGTTTAACCGACGCTGTGCTGAATCGACTCATGCTCATGCCCAATTGCAGGAGCGCCGTTTGGGGGGTCTTTTGAGAAACGACAATAGCCGCTGCAAGAAATTTTATATAGAACAACAACTCTACTTATTTCGGAGGTTAGCATAGTGATAGGTGGTCAACCGATTCTCATTCTCCGTGAAGGAACACAAAGGACGAAGGGCAGGGAAGCCCAGTCTATGAATTTTACAGCATGCAGGGCCGTAGCTGAAGCAGTGCGAACTACGCTCGGACCAAAAGGCATGGACAAGATGCTCGTTGACTCGATGGGTGAGGTCGTCATAACAAACGACGGCGCTACGATATTGAAGGAAATGGACATTGAGCATCCCGCAGCAAAGATGATAGTAGAGGTCGCTAAGACGCAGGATGATGAAGTAGGCGACGGCACAACAACAGCTGTTATCTTGGCAGGTGAATTGCTTAAGAATGCCGAGGAACTACTTGAGCAAGATATCCATCCGACTGTCATCGAAAAAGGCTACAACCTCGCTGCAGAAAAAGCGATTGAGGTTGCAGAATCGATGTCTCGGCGCGTTTCGATAAACGACGACGACCTGTTGAAGAAGATTGCTCAAACGGCGCTCACGGGCAAGGGGACTGATGTAGGAAAAGACATTCTTTCCGAGCTCGTGGTTGGGGCGGTCAAAAAAGTCGCTCAGAAGGATAACAAGAAGTTCAAAGTCGATGAGGAAGACATCAGAATTGAAAAGAAATTATCTGGTTCTGTCTCTGATTCAGAACTCATAGAGGGTGTCGTCATCGACAAAGAACGCGCTGCTGAGGGAATGCCGCGAAAAGTATGCGATGCGTGGATCCTCGTCTATGATCAGCCATTGGAGCTAACCAAAACCAAAACCGATGCTAAAATCAAGATAAAAGATCCTACTCAAATGAAGCTCTTTATGGAACGCGATCACGAAGCGCTTATCGAAAAGGCTGACAAGATTCTGGCAAGCGGTGCAAACGTCGTGTTTTGCCAGAAGGGCATCGACGATCTTGTCCAATGGCATTTTTCGCGGAAGAATGTGATGGCAGTAGAGAACGTCAAACGAGAAGATATTGAGACGATCTCTAAGGTGACCGGCGCCAGGGTTGTATCCAGCTTAGACGATCTAAGCAGATCTGACTTAGGCCGAGCAGGCGAGATTGAAGAGACTGCTGATATCGAATCAAGCTGTGATACCTGTGGTATTGATTAGAGAGAGGTCCCAACAATGATAACAATAAAAGACTGTAAGAACCCGCGGGTCGTCAGTATTGTCGTTCATGGTGGCGCCGATCATATCGTCGACGAGACCGAAAGAGCGGTGTATGATGCGATTCGGGTTGTTCAAGCTTCGATCGAAGACGGTAAGGTCGTCGCAGGTGGAAGTGCTCCTGAAGTAGAAATTGCCATGCAACTGCGCAACTATGCTTCAACGCTCAGTGGGAGGGAGCAGCTGGCGGTCATCGCATTTGCCGAAGCGATCGAGATAATCCCAAAAACGCTTGCCGAAAACTCGGGTTTAGATCCGATGGACTCGCTCGTTGGCTTGAGGACTGCTCACGAATCGGGAAATAAAACGATGGGGCTTCAGATTTCAACAGGAAAAGCCACTAACATGTGGCCTGACGTTATAGAGCCTCTGAGAACCAAGAAGCAGGCTATCTTATCAGCTACTGAAGCTGCGAACATGATCCTTCGAATCGATGACGTGATTCAAGCCGCTACGTTTTCGCAGGGGCCATCCGAAGAGGAAATGGCCGGCATGTCCGATCAAATGATGGATCAAATATAAATCTAGTGTTGCTGCAGAATTCACGTGATCTGCAGCGCTCGTTTCTTTTTTTAACAACTTTTTTGCGTTTATGTCAAATCTACGGTAGTCTTGAGGCTGCAACAAAAATCGGCAAGATTCGAAACAATTTTAGAATAATGTTATTCTGTTTATAAGAGGTACTCTTCAGCTTCGTCTTTTGTGATCTCTTTATAGGAGCTCATGGTTTCGCAAGTAGGGCATACCTCAGGAGGATTTTCTCCAAAATGAATGTCGTCACAGACCGTGCAGTGGAAATACCGCTTCATAAACCTCAAAAAAAGCTCTAATTATTTAGATCTTTTGCTATAACGTCTCGAGATTGTCCTTTACTCACTTAACCGTTTTGCGACGCTTAGCCGACCACGTGGGATACCGCCCCTCGGCAAAAAGAGCTCTGCCTAAGCTTTACAGTGAGGATAGGATGTTTAGATAATTTAAAAGGAAACTAGCAGCATACGAGGAGTGGTTCTATCCGCCGAGCGTGATATCCTGCTTATCATACCAATCGAGCGCTGCAAAGAAATGTTCAGGCTTGAAATCAGGCCAATACTCATCGACAATGTAGATATCTGAGTAAACAGATTGTACCGGCATAAATCCGCTTAGCCGTCTTCTACCCCCCCACCGAATTATTAAATCAATTCGTGATACATCGGACGATCGTATCAGCGTATTGACGTTTCCGCTCTGCGGTGAGGATTTTGGCGAGGCATAGAGAGGTTTCAAGTCCCATTGCCAGTCATAGTTGACTAGGAAATTCACTTTAATTTTCCCCGTGCCAAACTTCGTTCTTTTTGTGTACGGGCGGAGCTCCTGTGGGAACATCGGGGAGTTTGAGTCTCCCACGACAAGTAGGCAAGCATCCTCCAGCTTGAGCATCTCTACGCCGTCAATACATGCTTTTTGGAATGCTCGCCTTTGCTCTTTGGTTCTTTTTGTATTGTCTTGAGTGAAGCCGTAAGTTGTGACCTCTTTGACACCAATATTCGTACACAACCTGAGCACTTCTAACCCAGGGAACAAACCCGATTCGTAACCCGCCTTTTTTGGCAAACCCCTGGCGACTGCCCAGCGGCGGTTCCCGTCGGGAATGATGCCGATATGACGCGGTATTCTAGCCATACAACCTTTAGTTTGAAAACAGGAATCGATATTATCTTCGTTAAGGTTCATAATCTTTGTGGGCGCATTTATGACTTTTTGCGCGTTCTTACGAGTTATTTGACACTTTAAGCTGTTTCGGGGCTTTTAGGGGTGCGACTTAAGTCAATGCTAAATGTTTGTGTAAGTTCACAATGAGGGACTTTACGTAGGTGGCAATCAAAGGGCGCTGTGTGGGTTTGACATCATTTGTTTCAAACGTACACGGGGCTTCGTAAGGTACCGCGTTTGCAGTAAAACTGTTTATAGTTTGTAGCGATTTATGGCCTATGTGGGACAACTTATTGATACGTAAGTAGTACAGTTAGAATATAACAGTTAAAGTATAACAAGACCAAGCACCTGCATGAAACCGACAGACCACTCTGAAGAACCTCTCGAACCTACCGTTTGGGGGGTGCATTTGTCGAACTCGCATAATCTGACAAAGGAAGAACGAGAAACGCTTCTTTTTAAGTTAAATCGACTCTTCACGTTCGTCGGGACAGAAGTTCCAGAAGAGATCGAACTTGACGGACAAGTCGTTGCGCTCCACGAAGTTATGTGGCGTTTGATAAATCATAAAAGGGAACTTACTCATGAGGAGTTTTCTGCAGTTCAAAAGCTTTACACGGCGATTGAGAGAAAGATCCAAGAAATTGAATCTACAATTAAGAGCCAAGATATCAACGAGCACCAAGCCCTCGCTTTATTTATAGAAGCGCAAGGTTTAATTCGCGCTGCTATCGAACTTCGAGACTTTGAGCAAGGCAAGCTGCTTGACAATTATGTGAAGATGACCTCTGAAAAAAGAAACGAAGCCCAAAAAAAGGTGGCTTAGTTATCTTAAGAAAATAGAATAGACTTTTAGAGGTTATAAATCTGTTAATGTCTCCTGAAACGAAAAGGTTGAACGTAGGCGCTACGTAGGGGCTTTTAAAAGCCTGTCTACTTTTCGGTGTCACAAAGCATTGCTTGTGCTATCTGGAGATTCGCAAAGAAATCATCACACGAGGCTATCACGGTCCGCAGCTTGCTCGCTCTCAGTACTGCAAGCACTTTTTTCCCTTTAGCCTTCATTAGTATTTGAGGCGTGTTATCAGGTTGGAGAGCTTCGACAAGTAAGGGCGCTTTTGGATGCTCGTAAACGATGATGGCAGCGATCATTGTTAGCGCGGGTGAGAAATTAGCGGAGACAAAATCCTTAATATTTGCTGTTTGCTGCCGTCGACTTATCCTCACGTTAAATCGCGCGTCAGCTTCTGGAAACCGTAAGACGCTTAATGCACTCTATCGTGAGATCAGCATCTCTACGGTATCTAATCTGTACGACCACTCGCGCGGTAGCACAGCTTTCCTCTTGTAGTAGTTGACAAGCCTTCGAATCTTCGACTCTGTTAGTTGAAGGGCTCGTTTATTGTGCAGATCCTTCTTATTTTCCTCAAGATGATCTCTGAGATTTAGCGCTTTAGTGATAAGATTGAACAAATCTTCAGGGAGTTCAGGGGCGACCCCGCCATCGCGAAGTAATTCCGTTAGACTCTTCTTCGTCACCGATTTGACATCCGGTATGCCGTACGTGTCCCTCAGGACGATGCCGATTTGGCTCGAAGAAAGCCCGGTGTTTCGCAGCTCAACCACGAGTTTCTGTACTTCTTCTGGGGTTGTCGTGATTGGAACAGTACTTGTAACCGGCCTAGTCGATCCAGACACTCCTTTCCTTCTTGCGTGCATTCGCGCCATTTAAGCTTCTTACTCCTGTCAGATAGTCCCTATGTGGTATAGGGTATGTTATTCTATGAGCCCCTCTTATATAATTGTCGTTGCCCATTTCACGAACAGTTCTGCCGCTTTACTGCGGTGCGATATAGCATTCTTCTCATCGATCGTCATCTCTCCAAAAGTGCGACCCTCGTGTTCGAAGATGGGGTCGAATCCGAAACCGCCATGGCCTCTTGATGCAACTATGCGTCCTTCGACCTGTCCCCGGAATATCTTAAGACCGTTATAGTAGCTTCCGATGAATGATTCAAATCGGGCTGGGCCCCCTTCGCCGACGAGTTTGACTAAGCCGCTGTTACCTATAGTTCTATAGACGTACGACGAGAACGGCCCAGGGAACCCGTGGAGAGCGTTAACGAAGAGACCAGAGTCTTCAATGATAAACGGTGCTGGGAACTTTTTCTGGCAGTAGGCAAGCCCGTAACGAACGACGTCTTCCAGGGCGTCAGCTTGAAGCTCTGGGTAGGACGCATTAATGTGGTTAATCGTTAGTTCGAGCTGCTTAGCTTTAGCCTGCAGTTCAGCTACTTTGCCGCGGTTTTGCGTAACAAAATTAATCTCTTTCAAAGGTATCGACCTCGCCCTTTAATCTCTTCAACTTTCTTGAGTACCTGTTCAGCGTCCCGGCATTTTTTGGTGTAGCCTGCTAGAAATGCCTTTTTGAGCGCACGGTAATTCTCGTGCGAAGCTTCAAGGCTTTGAAAAAAAACATGCACGTCAACGCCGCGAGCTTCTAGACTTCTGTCATACGAAGCGAGTCCAAAATCGATCAAATAAATCTGCTTATGTGAGACAATCATGTTGTATGTCGTTGGATCGCCGTGAGCGATGCCTGCTGAGTGGAGCGTGCAGAAAATTTCGCCAATCTGTTCAGCGATCGTTTCATTTATGACAGAGCGTACAGAAGGGCCCTCTATCCGCTCCATAGTAATGTCAAAGCCGTCGATTTCTTGTATTATAGGCGTTGGCACACCCGCTCTTCGTGCTTCTGATTGGATTTTAGCTTCGTTTTTTGTCCGCTCTTTTCGCAGTTTTATATCGAGCTCTGCCGCGCGGTATTTCTTTGGAACGCGTTTTTTTATGACAGAGCGAGCCTGAACATAGACGGCCGCTTCCGCCCCAGTGACCACCTTTACGATCCCTTGATCCATAGCACCTCGACCTCGTCTGGCCTGAAGTTCGGGTTGGCCCCGGAAGCGGAGATCGGCGTGTGAAGCCCGTGTGATAACATCAGTAGGCCGGTGTACGCGATCATTGCGCCATTGTCCTGCAAATACTCCGATTTAGGTGCGAAGAAACGCGCGCCGCGCTCAGCGCACATAACAGTAAGCATCTTTTGGAGCCTTTTGTTTGCCCCGACGCCGCCTGCCAAGAGCAAATCTGATTTATCCGTTTGCGAAAGGGCTCGTTCACTCACTTCGACGAGCATAGAGAAGGCAGTCTCTTGAAAGCTATAGCATACATCTTCAAGAGGGGCGGACTTCATAGCCTCTTGAGCTGCTGTAACGATCCCCGAAAACGAGAAGTCCATCCCTTTGACGACGTACGGCATAGATAAGTATCTTTGTGACTCTTGCGCGAGTCTTTCCACCTTTGGGCCGCCCGGGTGTGATAATCCTGCTGATCGCGCGAACTTGTCCAAACAGTTCCCGATTCCAATAGCCAAAGTCTCTCCAAGAATACGATACCTCTTTTGGCGGTACGAAAGCACTTGCGAATTCGCCCCGCTGACGTAAAGCACGATTGGATCCAAGAGATCAGTTTTCCATCGTTCTATTTCAATGTGAGCAACGCAGTGGTTGACCCCAACCAAAGGCACACCGAGCCGTAAAGCAACGGCTCTGGCAGCTGTACCAACAATACGCAAGCACGGCCCTAGACCTGGACCTTGCGAAAATGCTACCCCTTCGATGGAGTGAGGATCTGTCGAACTGAGAACTTCGCGAATCACGCCGATTATGTTACTAGCGAAGTGTTGGGCGGCCTCTCTTGGATGAATCCCACCTGAAGTGGGTATATATGCTGAATTCGCCTCACACAAAACCTCATCATCACTCACAAGGCTTGCGCTAAGATTCCAAGCGGTTCCCTCAAGGCCTAGAACGATCATTCCTGCGAACGAATATCATTTTTTAAACTGCGTGTACCCACACTTACCGCAAGATGATCTATCCTTATGCTCGGCTAAAAAGACTCCTTCGCCGCAGCGCGGACAGTTTTGGCGCTTCCTCACTACCTTGTCTTCATTTACGTCGTAAAGCTCACTTGTCTTAACTCTCTTCGCCCCCCTCGGCTGGTTCCACAGTCGGCGGCTGGTTCCTCTTTAGAATATGTTCTAGTTCGATTTGCAGTGCGGCGTCAGCGGATTCATATATCTTGACATATGCCATAGTCTCTTTCATGCCAAAAGCGGTTTTCATGTTATCGACTATCACTCGACCAGGCTCAGTTTTTAATTCGGCCGCAACTTTATTTTTAACTTCGATCCGCGCCGGAGTAGCTGCTTGGTGCTCAATCTTGATTTGAAGCTCTTTTCGATTCAGCAGTGTATTGTTCTCTTCCTTGATAACTTCGATTTGCATAGTCACTCCTTTCTTCTGCTTATTTTAGTGTTATTTTCATTATCTCGTCCATTAATTGTCTCGCTTTTTCTTTTCTCTCTCGCGTAATAGCAATGATTACCATGCCCTCGTTTGGCTGCCCGTAAACGACTGCGGCTCCAAAAGGGGCCTCTACGACAGCCGGAATAACTGCAAGATCCTCCTCGCCGTTGACGATGATTCTTACGCGTTCAGATCGGGCTACGTGCCACATCGAGCTACTTACGGCGTCGCGCAGCTGCTGCGAGATGGAACTAGGGGGATTATCTACTTTGTACGTAGTGCGCGGGTCGATGCTTATCGCGCGGCAAATCTCATCAGGCACCTTTTCTCTCATTGTGATGCCGTCAATGATGCTTATGTCAGGCACAATGCCGGCTTGCTCGACATTGTAGGTCGTGATATCTCCAACAGTGACTATTTTGCTATAAACTCTTAACTTTTCTGCGCAACGGGCGTTTGAACACAGATCACCAAATGGTTTCTGCAGTTCAGCTTTCAGTTTGTCGGTCAGCATGAGCTTTTTTATCGAACTTTAAGCGCGTACTTTCCGGGTAAGTCGATATTCATCCGCTTCGCTACTTCGGAGCGCTTCGGATCTATGATAATCAAATAGCCGCTCCAATCTCGTCCGAGCGAGCTCGATCCGCATACAGGGCATACAAGTCCTTCGACAAACCGATGACAAGTCTTACACACTTGTTCTGGCATTTTGTTCCTCTTCTTCTTTCTTTGCTTTATCTCGTGCTTCAGCAAGCCATTCGACCTTGCCGAGAGCTGCTTGTCGCATAGTAAGGCCAATTTTGCTCTCACGCGGCTCTCGTTCATTAAGGCTCACCGCAACTATCCGAGCCCGCAGCGTATCCCCTTCGGTAATGGCCCGTCCGGTCTCTTTTCCAACCAGTCGAGAGTTCTTCTCGTCGTATGAAATATAATCGTCAGCAATTTGGCTAACGTGCAGCAATCCATCGAGAGGCCCTAATCCGACAAAAGCGCCAAATTCAACAATCTCTACGACTTTGCCTTCGATTATCTCCTGCAGCTCTGGTTTGAAGGTTATCGCATTGAAAGTGACATCGTAATAGATAGCGCCGTCTCCTGCGAGTATGCGCCCTTCGCCGATGTCTAAAACGTCAGTGACGGCAATTATTGACCCGAGCGTTTTGTCTATTCGGCCCTCGAGCTTATCTCGCAGGAGGTCCTTTACGACGGCTATCGTGTCTTCTCCTAGCCTTTCAGGCGGTAGCCTCACCGTGTCAACCAACTTCGCTTGTTTATACATCTATCACCCTCGTGAATAAGTCCATCGAGTATTGTATGCGCTCCTTGGCGGCATCTGCCCCCCCCCCATCCGATTACTGTTATTTCCTTACCCTCGAGTCGTTTGTACACTTCAAAAACTGTGCGACCTTTTGGAGGAAGTGACTTTGCACGTTGCTAATGTCGCGATATTCGGCATACTCCGGATCGTTGCCGTCATAGTAGATCCTCGGAATAAGGCCATCCTCTCCTGGGTTATACAACGGAGAATTAAGCACCCTATCAAGATGAGTTGCATCCGCTCTTTACTATACTCGTACTTATTGCGACTTCCTTTAGGAAGCTCTGCGACGACGAAGATTTCTTCTGGTGGTCGGGATCCGGTTTCAATATCTTTCCATAAATTCATTGCAGATCGACCTCCAAATACTTCCTGTTTCTTAGCTGTACTATCCGTAGGCCGTGCTCACGAAGCTCTCTTTTTAGATCCTTGTCGTTCGTAACAACTGCTGCCTTGTATTTAAGAGCAGTGTTGAGGATCTGATCGTCAACGGTCGATCCGCCCGCGGTTTCGATGGTCTGACATCGCGCTGAAAGGCGCAGCGCCACACCTGCCCCGGTGAAGCCCTTCTTCAGCAATACGTTCAATTCTCGACGAACCGGTTCGATCGTCGCCGGTATGAACCCGAGTCCGCGTAATTCCTCAAACACGTCGATTTTGAAATGCCAGGGAATGAGAAGTGCATTGGCATCCAACAAGGCGATCATTTGACGAGCGTTCCAGCTCCAATAAGCCGCCATCGAGATCCAATGCGTCTCGAAATGGCAATTCGAGACCCAATTTCTGCACAGACAGGCCGCTTAAGCGCTACCTCGACAGCTGAATTACGCGCGCTGGTAGCGATGCCAACCGTTGTGGCGGTGCCGACGCTCAGCATGAGTGGCTCACTCGTATGTATCAATTCGACGTTGAGCTCATCGGAGCTCCCAACGACACGATCGAGGAGCTGAACTTCCATCGTGAACGATTTCCACACGGGGGGCAAAGTTCCCGGCGTTCCGGCAATCTGGCCGACGAGAGAATCACTCTTTACCAAGGCAGGGTCCAATTTTGTCCCAACACCAAGTAGGCCGCCCGGGGTCGCGACCTTCAGTTTC
>JBAXDW010000033.1:0-11318 GCA_037140755.1 Methanobacteriota archaeon | reverse complement strand
TATCTCTATCGTGTGAGCGTGTTCTTTCACCTTCTCTTCTGCCTGCTTTCGCTCGGTAACATCAATAGCGATACCACGTGTCCCGACGGCAGCACCGTCGCGCCTCATTAGTGAAACACGGGTTGAAAGAGGAAACGTGCTCCCGTCCTTCCGTAATCCGGTGTATTCCATCCGGCCTATATTTTCCCCGCTCATTCGCCGACGAAACATCGCGCGTGCTCGCTTTTTGTCGGCGGGTGCAATTAGTTGAAAAATATTCATCCCCGCTTCGAGGTCGTCGTTCGTGTAGCCGAAAACTTCAAAGGCCGTCGCATTCGCGAAGGTGACACGACCAGTCTCATCTGCTTCATATACGACGACAGGGAGCGCGTCGGTGATTTCACGGATACGTCGTTCGCTCTCGCGCAGTTTCTGCTCGGTACTCTTCTGCTCAGTAACGTTCAAGACGATCCCGCGCATCCCTACCGGAACGCCCCCTCGAACGATCAGCGAAGCACGTCCAGAGGCCGGGAATGTGCTTCCATCGCGCCGTACCCCCGGAAACTCTATCCACTTAGAAGGTTCACTAATTGTCGCTTGAGCAATTGCTTCACGTATTTCTTCTCGTTTTTCAGGGGGAACGAAGTCATATAGGGTCATTCCCTTTTCGACTTGTTCTGTTGTGTAGCCGAACGCCCTCAGCCCTGAATGGTTGATAAATGTGATATTTCCCGCCATATCCGTTTCAAATATCATCTCAGGTAGCGACTCAGTAAGCTCACGGACATGGCGATCGCTCTCGCGCGCCTTTTCTTCCGCGCCATGCATGGAGATCGCCATTTCAATCGCACCCGAAAGCTCAAGCACATCAAACGGCTTGAAAAGGAACCCATACGATGCCGTCGCCGTTGCCCGCTTAACGGTAGTCGCGTCAGTATGCGCAGTAAGAAAGATGATGGGTATATCAAAACGTTCAATAATCTGCTGCGCCGCATCGATGCCGTCCATCTCCCCCTTGAGGACGATGTCCATTAACACCACATCAGGGCGCAATTCACCTGCCTGTGCTATCGCGCCCTCTCCCGTTCCTACTATGCCGACGATGTCGTGGCCAGTGCCACGCAGCCGGGACTGGATATCCTTAGCGATAATAGTCTCATCTTCCACTAGAATTAGACGAGCCATCTGATTATTCTCCGTACAAAATATGCTGCACTTACATATATCGTTACGCTAGCTTAGAGCGTTGCACACAGCACGGCAACACCTCACAGAACTATTTTTCAGCTGCGTATACGGGAGGTGACTTTCTGTCGTTTTCAGACAACGACCGCGGACTGGTTAAAGAAAGCAGTCTAAAGCTTTTGGAAGCAGCCTGAACGTAACATGTCAAGACGATCTAAGCCCATTTGTCAGTTTCTGTCAGTCGGCACGTGGTGATCAGTTTGTCGTGCTCAGTGGTGGCGCCGTCGCTTAAACCAGTCAGTTTGCAGCAAGCAGCTCTATGTGGCTGCAGTGGGGGGTAATTTGCGACGAGTATCATGCGATGACGAGGTGAAAAAGCAATAGTTGGAGCGGTACCTGGTTGCGTATAAACCGGAACCGCTCCAGCATACTAGTAAGAGCGACGCGCCTTAACCGTTTCCCTCGTATTTGAGTATTCTAGGTGTCAATCACAACCGTTATGTTTGCGTGGGCCATTCCACCACGCACGTGACTGAGCTACACGCAACATTTGCGCAAAGTCCGTCACCAAAGTAAGTGCGAGCTTGTGCCAACTCCTCTTGATGTCCAGGGAACGATAACGCTGAAGATGGCGTTGATAATTATTGCTATCGTAGCTGCTGGGCTCGTATTTGCGTTCACGCCCGTAAGTGTGATCGGATACATTTTACTAGCTATTGCCGCGGCCCTTTACTTTTTAGCGAGCTTTAGCACGAAATTGAGATAACAGAATAGAGACAGGCTGGCAGGAAGCTTTGCGCTCTATCCAATACAGTATTGAGGGTTTGCGGGTGTTAGTCTAAGCAATTGAATAAACAGATAAGATGCACTTTTCAAAAGGGGGCATTGTGACGAGATGCGAGCGTGACGATTTTCCTGCTGACGGTTCTGGTCGTTCTGATTACCACACAAGTTGCAGCGATCATTGGGTGGCTCTTGTCTCCAACACAGAAGTCACGCTTACGCTTCCTAGCCAATAGGCTACAGCACTCGGTGTTCTAGTTACGATCCTATGTAGCATTGGATTAGTTGGAACACACAAACAGCGCCGCTTGGGGCCGCTTGTCGTTTGGGGAACAGTGGCACGTTTTCCATCGTCATTATCAGTGGTCTGATGAACCACATTAATAAGTCGCGGTTGGAGGCTCAATTTTCTCTTGCTTTCGTATTCGTGATCGCGTACGCTGAATGTCGACGATACTCTTGAGCAAAGTTGCTGCAAGAAGATAAGCCCCATGTATGGACCCATCTGTGATTGGATGCAAGCCGTTTTCGTTGCGGAGCAACAGGCGATCACACCTCACTGCGCAAGGGGCGGCTGCACTCCTCTTCGTTCATCGTCGCACTCCTGAGGGCCGCCAAGGCGCATAAGCAGTTCTGACCCGCTGAAATCAGCGACATTTAAACGGTGGACTTTGTAAGCTCCAATGCAGAAAGTAGGTCTATCTCAATCTATTAAGTAGTTGAATTGCTAAAAGTTAGCTAAGTCTTTCACGCAATTAGTAATACGAGCGCTCATGTGAAGGTCCGACACTCGCCCCTAGGTTGTCGTTATCATCACTAAGACTAGCGGCACATCGATTTGTGAAGTTGGCATTGCTGAAATGCTGACAAGCGAGTTTCCTGAAAGACCATACCATATGTTGAGGCTGGAATCTCCTACGGTACTCGGGGTGTAGGTCGTGTAGCCTTGCGATTTGTAGGTACTTGCCAACTGGTCTTTGAAGGCGAGAGCCTCCGAATATGAGTTCATAGGGTAGACTTGCGCGTTATACGTCTGGCCATTCTTTGTGAGTGTACCCTCGTAGGCATGTTTCCCGTTTATAGTCACCTTTTCAAATGGAGAAGCACTAGTGAGTCCTGCTCCTAAGCCGACTGAATTCAGTCTGCTCGTATAATCTGGCGATTGCGATGGTGTGGTCGACGGCGTGGCCGATGCGTTCGACGTCGCGGTTGCTGAGACAGAGGCTGACGCTTCAGGGGTCGGTGCGATCGTGGCTACAGCAGATGCTTGGGTAGTTGGCGTCGCTATTGGTCTGTTTGCTGTTTGTTGAGAAGCCGATATCAAGCCAGCTACGACAAATAGCGATAGAATGATTAGCACACCATAAAGGACATATCGCTTCTTGAAGCGACGAGGAGGCTCGGGCGGAGTGGCATACGATGATTCATAGCTTAAGAGTTCATAATCTGAAGGTTCTTCTTGCTGAGGTGGCGGTAAAGGTTCTTCTTGCCGAGATGGTGGCGGGGGCGTCGTTGGCGGCGATTCTGGAGACGGGATAAAAGAGTTGCCGCAATCTGCACAAACTGCAGCGTACGGTTGATTCCTTGCCCCACAGTTCTGGCAATATTTTTCGTGGCCCATGAAGCGCTCCTTGAAATAAATCGGCTCAAGAAAAGAACAAAATGCCCTTTATTTCAACGTTGCCATAATTATTGGATCCATACACAGCTTAAAGATATCTATTTTGTGCTTGTGTCGATCGTAGTTTCGACGGAGTTTTTTTAACAATCAGCGGTTATGAGCTAGTTTCCTCACTCAGTGTGTAAAACGTTAATCATTTCCCCCCGTATGCCGGCGCAAGTTAATTAATTTCTGCTTAGCCTAAGCATCCCACGCAGTGTACTCCAAGTTGCCTATTTACGAGAGTGCGAGTGACCGTGTGAGCTAAAGCTCGACGTCACCTTTTCAACAAGACTGTGCGGCACATCCTTCTTGCCGTGCAACGCAAATAAAACTATATCTCTACACGCGAGCAACTTTTCAAAATCTTGAGCAGATAGTACGACTCGCTCGTCGTCTTGACTCATTGCCACTATGTTAAAAGGAGCGTACGAGTCTGTGATGTGGCGCTCTATTTTTTCGGTACGGGGTTTCATCTCCTTATTCCTTCTTGATTGTTACATTGGATATCAATGAGCTTTTCGTCTAGCGTCGCGAGGAAAGCTTTGCCGCTGGGCAATGCACTCAATGGCGGATGAGAGTTAGTCACCAAGCGTTTTGTTAACGTCATAGGTAAGATCCGAAGTGCTTTGCGCGGCTATCGCGTCGGAGCTCTGACGGTCTACAGATTTTCGTGCGACACGCATTAAGGAGGCCTATTTAGAGGAAGCTGTGTTGTACGTTGCGCGAAATGTTATCACGACTTCATTGACTTGTATAATATAATCTCCCTCTATTGGTTGTTCGCGCAGCGATCTCACGTATGAATTTGTTGTGGGGGTACTGTTAGTGACCGTCTGGTAATTCTGATGAGTATTGATTGAGCTCGCAGTAGTGAGGGCTGGGTTACTCAACAAGACTATCGCGTTAGTGCTGTTGTAACCTTGATTGATGGTGCTGATGTAATCGTTCGCTTGTGATACAGAATCAAACTTTTGATACTTTGCTGTGTATTGGAATGTCGCGTTGGTGTGGCCGATTTTGAAAGTCACCTTCGCTGTGGTAGCGTTTTGCCACTCGACCGACTTGTTTACTGAACGAGTCCAGGTTGCGTTGACATACGCCTGCTGATCATCCTCGATGACAGCTTGAACTATTTTGTCGTGACCAGTCGCCGTCGATTGTGAAGCGCTCTGATTCGAAGAAGGCTGTGTACTCGACGTACAGCCGGCAGCTATGACACTAGCGAGTATGGCTATAGCAATGAGGATGGCGACCTTCGATTTCATCAAAGTAATTAAACACAGATATCACAATTAATAGTTTTCTATTTGTTAAACGCCTCACTGAATGCTCATTCTTTTCAAAAAAAATTGCTATTCAGGCTCTTTTTAACTTTTTTTGGCTTAAAATCGTTGAAATCGTAAATTAACCCCATCAGATGATCTTTTATCTACACCGAGAAAGAGGTGACAAACCCTTCTCTAGAGCGCTCGCACTGGCCTGTCTTTACTCTTTCCGCTTCTGAAAAATGCTGAGGATTTCCATAGGAACGGGAAGCACGATGACAGAATTGTTTTCTTCGCCGATTCTAACCATCGTCTGAAAGAGCCGAAGCTGTAAAGCCGCAGGCGACTGTTCGAGCTTTTTAGCCGCTTCCAGCAGACGATCTGCTGCCATCGCTTCACCTTCTGCAAGTGTGATGCGCGCGCGCCTATCTCGTTCTGCTTCAGCTTGCGCAGCCATTGAGCGCTTCATCTCTTCGGGAAGCTCGACGTCCTTCAGCTCGACTGAAAGAACATGAATCCCCCACGGCATCGTGAACTCGTCAACGAACTTACGAATTCTTTCGCCCAACTCGTCACGTTGCGCGAGGACAGTATCGAGTTCGGCCGTTCCGACGACGTCTCGTAGACTCGACTGCGCGAGCTGGTTTATCGCATAGCTGGAGTTGCTTATTTCGATCACGGCTTTGTCTGCCTCAACGACTTTGTAGAAGATCACCGCGTTGATCTTACACGAAACGTTGTCTTTTGTAATGACCTCCTGCCGCGGAATGTCCAAGGTATTTACGCGCAAGTCTACTTTCTTGATGGATTGGATAGCTGGAAATACGTATCGTAATCCTGGGGAATAAACAGTCCTAAACGCTCCGAAGGTGAATTTAACACCTCGCTCGTATTGGTAGATCACACGAAGCCCGGAGAGCAGATAAATAGCTACTACTACAATGATGAAAATCGCTGCTCCAAGGCCAGCACTAAGTTCTATTTGGGCAAACATCGAAGACACCACCTATAAAGGGATGGGTGGGGAGATCAACTTTTCTGAGCGAAAGCTCGATTGCGTTGAATAAACGAGCTAAGCGGAATTTGGCATAGCGAAACTACCCACCGGCGTATTATCGTTGAAGGTCTTGATAGCCTCGCTCACGCCCTGGAATGCCTCTCGCGCAGCCATACATTGCTTGCACACCCTAAGTTGAGCTAAATACTTGTTTGTCGTTGCCCGCGTGACCCAGTTCTTTGCACGTCGGAAACGCTTGTAAGCAATATTATGTGCGGGGATCAGGGGCATAATATTCATCATCGTTGCGCCGCGTTTGCTCGTTTCTCGTGCGATACCCTCCATCACGGTTATCGATGAATTAAATCGGGTCCTCGCTATGACTGACAGAGGAGGATCAACTTCCAGTCTGGGTGTAATATTGCAGCGAAGGTGGTTCCGGTTACTTTTTCTTTGTCTTAAAATGGGACACTTGCTGAAACTTTTTTTAAAAAAGTATCATTTTATTTCGTATAAGCAGGACTGAATATCCTCTCCAAGTTTTCCGATTGCATCTGCCCGGCACCGCTGGCAATGGCGCATCTGTTTCACGTATTTTGTGCATTCATCCTGCATCTTACGCTTCATCTCCATTGTTGGCGGCGTTATATCGGCAAACTTGTATTGTGCAATAAGGGGGATAACGTTGAAAGTATACACTCCCATTTCGCCTACCTTTTTAGCGATCTCTGGAATATGTTTGTCGTTGATGCCCGGAATATAGACCGTATTTACCTTTACGATCATATGCCGCTTTACCGCCTCTTCAATGCCTTTTAACTGCTGGGAGAGGAGAATTTCTGCACCTTCGATCCCCGTATAGCGTTTGCCCTTGTAATTAATAAACGCGTAAATCTTTGCTCCGATCTCCGGGTCAATGGCGTTAAGGGTGACGGTGACATTACCCACATCATATTTCTGGAGCAGATCGATCTTATCGGGGAGCAATAGTCCGTTTGTGCTGATGCGCTTGATAACATTGGGGTACTGCTCGTGAAGGCGGCGAAGCGTTTCAAAGGTCTCTTCATTTGCGAGCGGCTCACCCGGCCCGGCGATCCCTATGACCTTAATATATTCATATTTGTCAATTACTTCTTTAACCAATTCCATAGCTTCATCAGGATTGAGTACTTTTGTTGTGACACCGGGGCGACTCTCGTTCACACAGTCAAAGTCACGAATACAGTAGTTGCACTGGATATTGCATTTGGGTGCTACCGGAACATGACACCGCCCGAATGTGTGGCACGCTTTTTCGGAAAAGCATGGGTGTTCCTGGATCTTGCGCATCTGTGACGGGTCCCACAGGACTTTACTACCTGCGACATCGGCAATTCTCATTTCATCGGACATAGTCAACACCACTACGTGCGTTGTGCATGTTTAAATAAAGTTCAATTGTGGAGAGTAGTTCGCTTTGCCCTTAACCATCTTGTTTTCCCATTTGCAAAAGGGTGCCGGTTTCATTTTTGATAAAAAAAAGGATCATCTTTGTCTCTCAGAAAATTCTATTTCTCCACAAATGCGACGTGGGTGAGCTCGGAACGCCCTTACCGCTCTAAAGGATTTTTATGAGTCAATTGTTCATCGTGCAGAATATTATGATGTAATGCTCGTCGTTCAGCCTGGTATTAGCACGTTGTTCACTTTGATCGTCACACCGAGCTTTGCGACTATCTATATACCCTTCAACTGGTTCTTGATAATGATTTTTTCCCCGTAAACGGGGTACTCCAAAAAACTTGCTATATACTATTATGAAAATATAGCTATAAAAATATGTGCTTGATGCATGATCAGAGAGGGGCACACATCAAGCAACTGTGTTTGCTTTAAAGATCCGAGCGCAGCTGGTCTACTCTCCGCCCCAGTCTTCTTCGGGGAGTTCACAGCACTTTCTGAGCGCTTCACGAGCCGTCGCGACAGCGGGCATGCCAGCCGTCACCACAAGGACCCCCAGCGTGTCTAATACCTCCTCGCGCGAAGCACCCATTTCCATAGCAGCCCGCATCTGTGCGGTTGCGCACGCTTCGCAGCCCATTGCAGAAACGACTGCGAGGGCGATTAGCCTCTTTGTTTTGGCTGAAATCGCTCCGTCGCTCAAAAGCGATTTATCCATGTTATAGATGACGTCAAACAGCTTCGGATGCGACTCATAAATAAGCTTCAAAAGTGCCGGCGAGAATCCCATGTCTTTCCTAAGTTCTTTAAGTTCTACATCTCCAATAGGCATGTTAACAACCTCGAGATACTGATAAATGTTATAATATAAATCAATAGTTGAATCTGTGACGACAATTCGTCCGACTGTCGTAGCTCATAAATAGGGGTGACACGCCTTAGTCAAGCGACGCAGCGTTATGTGATATAGGAAGGTATGTAGTAAGATTCACAGCCGCCGCTACTCTCGCAGGAAGAAATGGAGCACACAGAAGAGGAAGAGTATCCTGAAGACCTCAAGAGGCGGGAGCGCTTGAGCGAACCTGAGGAGTTACCTAAAGGCGAAGATTGCCCTCACTATCCCTGTCATTTCAAAGGACAAGTGTGCGTATTCTGTTATTGTCCGAAGTACCCGTGTGAGGATCCCCAACTCGGTAAGTGGATAGTGAGCTCTCGAGGTGACGTTGTCTGGACCTGCATCGACTGTAAACTAATCCACAAGAAGAAGATAGCCTCTTATCTCTACGATCACCCTGAGGCCACGATTAGCGAGCTGAAACGAGTTGATGCTGAGTAATCGCGCTGGATGTTGAAGCCCCGTAGACTTTTTTTACTTGCTTTAGCGCGTCGAAGCGACGTGGGTGTCTGTCGCAAGGGGTGTTCTGCCACCACCGGCGTATGTTGTATCGACTTGCATCAGTTTTATATAGAACTGCACGCAATTTAATCACGTCATTTTACGTTTAATAGGAGGAAAATTATGCCAGGACGACCTACGGGACAGCTAGTTAATGCAGGCGGACAGCCGATTTTAATACTCAAGGAGGGCGCCACTCGAACGCGAGGGGAGGAAGCCCAAAGCATGAATATCGAAGCTGCTCGCGCGGTAGCGAATGCAGTACGAACGACGCTCGGCCCTAAAGGGATGGACAAAATGCTCGTCGATAGCATCGGGGACGTCGTCATCACCAATGACGGAGCAACCATTCTGAAAGAGATGGATATCGAACATCCAGCCGCAAAAATGGTAGTCGAGGTTGCTAAGGCGCAAGACGACGAAGTCGGCGACGGAACGACAACCGCCGCAGTGCTCGTTGGAGAACTCTTGCGGGAATCGGAGGAGCTTTTGGGTGAAGATGTACATCCTACAGTAATTGCTGCGGGATTCAATTTAGCAGCGCGTAAGGCTGCCGACTTGCTCAATGAAATGGCTTTTACTGGCGATGATGCTACGCTGACACATGTTGCGATGACGGCTATTACAGGAAAGGGTGCTGAGATGATGCTCACCAAGATGGCTGACATCGTTGTCGAAGCAGTGCGCCTCGTCGCTGAAGACGTGGACGGAAAGAAGACTGTTGATCCGGATGATATCAGTGTGGTTCGTCGCTATGGAGCATCGGTCGACGACTCAAAACTCGTCCACGGCCTGATAATTGATAAGGAGAAAGTTCACCCGCTTATGCCTACGACGGTGAAAGACGCCAAGATAGCCCTTCTCAACGTGGGTTTGGAGATTGAAAAGACAGAGATCGACGCGAAGATCGAGATCAACGATCCTGGGCAAATGCAGTCATTCTGGGACGAAGAAGAGCGTAGGCTTGAAGCAATTGCCGACAAGGTAATTGCGAGCGGCGCAAACGTTGTTTTTTGTCAAAAAGGGATCGACGATCTTGTCCAGCATTATCTTGCGAAAGCGGGCATCCTAGCTGGACGACGCATTAAGAAGAGCGACATGAAACGTCTCGAAAAGGCGACCGGGGGTAAAATCACTGACACGCTGGAGGACATCTCGAAACTCGGCTCCGCAGGTTTGGTACAAGAGCGAAAAGTCGGTGACAACGAGATGATCTTCGTTGAAAACAGCAAAAATCCTAAAGCAGTTTCCATACTGCTCCGCGGTAGCATCGAACACGTTGTCGATGAGATGGACAGAGCAGTTAACGACGCCCTAAAAGTCGTTTCTTTGACCCTTGAGAACAACCAGGCAGTAGCCGGCGGTGGTGCCCCCGAGGTTGAACTAGCAATGGCACTGCGCGACTACGCGACGACTTTTGGAGGGCGTGAGCAACTATCCGTTCGCGCTTTTGCTAATGCCATGGAGATCATTCCAAAAACACTTATTGAAAATGCGGGAGGAGATCCACTCGACAAACTTGTCGAGCTTCGCAGCGCTCACGAATCGGGCAACCGAAATGCCGGCATCTCAGTCGACGGCGAGATTCGAGACATGCTGACTCTTAACGTTGTTGACCCGCTCCGGGTGAAACTAAATGCGGTCGAATCTGCGACGGAAGTTGCGAATATGATTTTGAGAATTGACGATATTATCGCCGCTAGCAGTGGGACACCAGATCTCGGAGGCGCAGGTCCGGAGATGTACTAACAGGCGGGCCGTAAGCCGTTGGTGATTGCGCTCTGCAGTCATCCCTTCCTTTCTTTTTTAACGTCACAAGCTTGAATAGCTGGCTGCAGTGTCTGCTATTTCTTAATTCAACGAATACGACAATCTGGGTTCGATTGGTGGTCGAAGTATGCAAAATGCTTATAAGGAGCTGAAATTCTTTGGTGGGCCCGTGTGGAGACGTCAGATCGAGCAAAAAATGGGGAGAATGTAGCACTTCTTGTCGTCCGTTGAGGTCTTGATGGTTTCCGGTTGTGAAAACGCGCGAAATGCGACTAAAGCAAACACAATTTATAAATAGTGAAGAATTGCTTTTTTGATTGATTTTCAGCCCCAGATAGGCCGCCGAAGTCGTCACGACAGAGTGAGTCTTTATCCATGCGACGAAAAGCACCAATTGTTGCCATTTTGCTCATACTAATAACGCTGCTTTCGTGTGGTTGTTTGGGGGGCGGGCAAACCAATAATGAGAAGACCTCGCCTCTCGCAAACTCCGTGCTCGTAGTCAGATCGGTTGAGGTGATGCTTGGTTACAACACGTCTCTTTCCTGCGTTTTGAACACAACGAACGGACAGGGTCTTGACAATCAAGTCGTATACTGGTACCTCGATGGCAAGCCCCTTGGGCAAAGCTCCACTTATTTTGGTTTTGCATCACACAACCTTTCGGTCGACGACGTCTCAGCGTTGTCGACGGGAGAGCATCAAGTTCTTGCAGAATACAAGGGCAATGCCGATTATGCGGGGTCAAGAGGAGAAGGTGTACTGCGAGTCATTCCAAAACCAACCCCGACACCATCACCTTCGCCCAGCCCGACACCATCACCTTCGCCCAGCCCGACA
>JBAXDW010000032.1:0-11424 GCA_037140755.1 Methanobacteriota archaeon | reverse complement strand
GCATCTTTTGCGAAAACAATACGCGCGTGGGTAGCGCTCTCGCGGCCGCCTTTTCACATTGTAGGGCTTCTTCCTTTCATCTTAGGGGCCGTTCTCGCGTGGTGGCTTGGCGGCAGATTCCTCTGGGAAATACTTGCGTGGGGCATAGCAGGAGTTGTATGCGTGATGCTTGCGACTTATTACGCTGGGGAGTGGTGGGATTATGTCGAGGACTCGCTATCGGGGGCTACACACAGCAGTCCATTCGCAGGGGGATCTCAGGTCGTGCAGCGCGGTCTTTTACCGCGTGAGGCGGCGCTTTGGGGCTCTTTTGCGGCCGTGCTGCTGGCGTTGGGGGCTGGCGTTGTTCTCCAGTTCGGTTACCATACAGGGCCTTGGACCCTGCCTCTCGGGATCGTCGGACTTGTGGGGGGTCTCTTTTACTCGGCGCAGCCGGTGCGTTGGGTGCGTCGAGGGTGGGGTGAGTTATGGATTGCATTTTGCTACGGATGGCTCACCGTTGCCACGGGCTTTTATTTACAGATGGGCAGCATTGCCCCTCTCGTTACGTGGGTGGCGCTCCCAATCGCACTCACCATTTTTAACGTGATTCTTCTCAACGAGTTTCTTGACTATTGGGCAGATAGGGCGGCAGCGAAGACAAATCTCGTTGTGCGATTGGGGAGAGAGACCGCCGCGCATTTGTATGTTGTCGTGGGTATGGGAAGCTGGTGTGCACTTCTCCTAACCTTCGGGCAAGGCGTACCGTTGCGCGCGCTTTGGATACTAATCCCCACAACGCTCTTTTCGCTCATCGCAGTCGTTTTAGTGCTTCGCGGGCGTTGGCAGCAACAAATTGTTCTCGGACGGCTTTGTGCGGCTACGTTAGTGGTGAATGTGGGGACGACCGCTGCATATCTCTTCGCTTTTCTTAGGTGATTTAATGAATTCGTGGCGTCCAGAGTGGGGAAAAAAACCGCGACGCACGGTGCGTACCTACTGGTGGCCACCGACGCTCATTCTGAGGCAGGCGATGAGTGCGGTTTACGTGAGCGCTCTCGCGCGGTGGCGCGGGCTGCCCCGCTGGATGCTCACCTATGGCATTCAGTGCCTCCCCGGCGCCGCGGGGTCCCGCGGTATGGGCTGCATCGGCTTTCCCGCCCACCCGGTTTGGGAGATGACGACGGCGTGCAACCTGCGCTGCATTCATTGTCACGCTGCAGGTGGGAAACCCGCAGCAGATGAACTCACGACAGAAGAAGCAAAGCGCCTCCTCGATCAATTGGCACTGGTGCCAGAGTTTCGCATGATGGCCTTCACAGGAGGTGAACCGCTCGTGCGACGGGACCTCTTTGAGCTACTTGCTTATAGCCAGGCATTGGGATTTGCCAACACAATGGCGACCAACGCCACGCTCATTGACGATGACGTGGCGCGCCGGCTTCGTCGCTTTGGACTTACGATCGCTGCCGTGAGCCTGGACGGGTTCACTGCAGAGCAGCACGATATGGTGCGCGGGGTAGCGGGGTCTTTTGAGGCGGCCGTGGAGGGAATGCGTGCGCTGCGGCGCGCCGGCATAGTCTTGCAGATCAACATCACCGCGATGGAGTACAACGTTGAGCAGCTCGCAGAGCTGATGCGCCTCGTCGATGAGCTCGGCACGGGCATCCTTTTAATGTACCAGCTTGTGCCGGTGGGACGAGGGCGTGACATCAGGCAGGCCGCACTCGATCTGGGGGCGAATGAGCGACTCATCCGTTTCATGGCGAAGGCTCAACGCACCACTCGAGCAATCATGGAGCCCGTCGCGGGGCCGCAGTACTGGCCGTTCCTTCTTCAGCGCGCCGGCATCAGTAACGGCCCCCTCCTGCGTCTGGCGGAAACGGTCTTTCACGGGTGTTCAGCCGGGCGTGGCTTCGTCTATATTAAACCTAACGGCGACGTCTGGCCGTGTCCCTTTATCGAGGTGAGCTGCGGCAACGTGCGCGACAAGCCTTTTCGGCATATCTGGACAAGTTCTCCTGTATTCGAAGATCTGAGGCAGCGTGAGACGCGCCTCAAAGGCCGCTGTGGCGATTGCGAGTTCAGGCGGCTTTGTGGGGGGTGTCGAGGGAGGACATGGGCAGTTAGCGGTGATTACCTCAACGAAGACCCGTCGTGCTTCATACACTCCGCTGATACGATAGAGGAAGCCACTGACCCTTGAACGGAACGCCTGTGCGATAAGTGTAACGCACCTGTCTTGCGACAGTTTTGCGAGCTAGCGCATTTTTGAGAGCTAGGTTTATTTACAATCGAACATATTTCAACGCGGCGATTCAATGCGGGGAATTACACAACGCTATCCCTCGGATAGCTTTTCAGCTAAAATTGACTACTACCGCGGTCAGGTGGACACCGCCCTGAACGCTGAGCTGTATCAACGACGTAAGTCTCCTTTCTTTGCCCCGTTTACAGACGCGTTCATTGGTGGCAAGCGCTTGCGACCGATCCTGCTCCTTCTTGCATATGACAGCGTGCATGGGCGAGATGATGACCCTCTTCCCGCTGCCGTCGCCATAGAGCTTGCACATATGGAGTCGATCATCCACGATGACATTATCGACGGAGATGGGGTGCGGCGGGACGCCACAGCCTTTCACGCAAGATATGGCCAAGAGATGGCGCTTTTGAGTGCTGATTTTATCCTTTCTATGATCTTGAGCATAGCGGCTCGGTATCCAGATCCCCGTATCATGAGCGCGCTGGCCACAGCAACTGCACGGATGTGCGAGGGTGAACTCACGGAACGACTTGTCAGCGAGACGAACAAGGCAGTGCGCCCAGCCGTATATCAGCGCATTGTGTTGGAAAAAACGGCCTCCCTCTTTGAGGCCGCGGCAACTATAGGGGCGTTGATCGCTGGAGCGACGGCTCCAGATTTAAGTGCGCTGACAGCCTATGGACGAGCTCTTGGCGTAGCATATCAAATCCACGATGATATCACTGATTGGGCGCAGAGCCGAACGATTACGCTTGAGCTGAAGGACGCACACCCCCCCCAAAGCGAATTTCTGCTCGAGACGGCGAAAACATTCACCAACGAAGCTGTGGAAAGCTTGCGACCGCTCAAATCGAGTGAAGCAAAGCAGACTCTAATTCAGTTGGCAGAACGTGTCGATTCGAGAGCATTCCATCAAGCGTAATAGCAGGCTGTAGCTGGCATCCTACTGCTTTTTTTTCATGAGGGGACGTTAGCAAAGACAAGAATAATAATCGTTGCCACGGACACGCCAGGCGCCACACTTCCGGCGCTGCATGTCCTTGTACGATCAAAAATGCCCCCCCTTTACATCAGGTCTGGGCTGCTTGGAGAAGGTGAGGAGTTTATGAGTCTTCTCGAATCGCCTGCGACTACTACGATGTTTTTAGAACGCTATACTAGCAACTTCGAAAGACTTGGTTCACGATTTGAAAATGGACACACCCGGGACTCGTTCCACGGCGCAGAGTCTCAAGTTGCATCGGCAGCTCAAAAAGTCCGGGGGGAGAACCCCAGCGTACACGTGTCTTACGTGGAGAGAGCGTAGCTAACATGTTATTCAGCGGTATAGAGATTCTGGCGCATACTTTCAATGAAAATGTGTTCATCAAATCTGCTCGCATTCTTCTTACAAGCTTTTTCGTATCGTTGCGGTTCTTCTGAAACCCGCTGGATCGCTTTTTTCAAGGATTCTGGATGCGGATCCACCAAGAAGCCGGTGAGACCGTCAATTACGGTCTCTTTAAGCCCACCTTCGTTGACACCGACGACGGCTTTTCCGCTGGCTTGAGCTTCAACAGGAACTAAGCCAAAATCCTCATCAATGGGTGTGTATACGACTCCCTTGCAGGTTGCGTATAGGTCTAATAAGTCTTCTTCCGGGATTTGTCCCAGGATCTTCACGTTTGGTGGCAGATCAGAAAACAGTTTGTGGTACGCGAACAGTTCTTTGTCACGACGTGCATATCCGCCGACAATCAGTAGACGTTCGTCTGGTAAACTTTTAAAGGCTTCTATCTGCAACTCAACTCGCTTTTCAGGATATAATCGGTTCACTGATAACCAAAAGTCGCCGAATTCCTTTGTGCGGTACCAAGCAGTCGGGACAGGTGGGTATACTACGGTCGATTTTCTTTCATAGTACTTTGTGATTCGCGTTTGAACGTTGCTGCTGATCGTTAGTATCTCGTCGACCTGTTCAATCGCTTTTTTATCAAAACTCCCGTGCACAGTCGCCCAGCTCCAGGCCACCGCTTTCTTTGCCAGATTAGACTGGTGCGCAACACTGAAGCGCTTTAAATCGTAAAAGTTACGGCGCGGCGTATAGCAGTAAAATACGTTAGGTTTGTGGTTGTAGGAGGCGTACAAAGACCAGTATCCACTTAGAAGATATTTGTCAAAACCGCGGCAACGGGCTTTTCGAAATAACAAACTAAGTTTGATTGGACCTAAAGGGGCTCTATCTTCAACTCGACCCAAGTTATGGACTGTGTCTGCATCGATACCTAATTCTTGAATGATCTCCGGATCTACATTCGCTGCTGCGATTGGCATATCAAAAGCCTTCGCAATGGTTGCAACTACCTTCTCGGCGCCACCGACAACGTCAAAAGAGTCGTGAAATAGCAAAATGTTCAAATCAGAGGTCATATCAGATCTTTATTCTTTTGCATCTCTTCGCTTGATGTGTTAAAGACTTTGCCTGGCGCGGGGCTGCTTCAAACTCGCAAAAAAGAAGTATTGCGCTTCGCTCAACATTTAGGTAGCGCAACTGGATAAGTCAAGCGCTCGGAGATACTTTTTTTAAACAAGGGACGCGGGCAGCAATTGTCTCAGTCGTTGCTGTCGCCTAGACTAGCAACACAACAAGCGCAGGTGGCACAACTGCTGGCTGCTATTCTTGGCCTCAAGTCTTCCGTTATTAACATATGTTTTTTTTCGCAGAAGTAACAGAACGAGAAATGCGATTGGAGACGCATCGTCGCACGCTACGGTTTTTGGGTCCCGTGACAACTCTCCTGCAAAGTCTAAAATCCTCCGCATCTCTCGTGAGAGAGCTCTCTCTTTTGCGCAACGAAACGGTTTGCGGACTCAGCAAGATTTGACTCTTCTCGATCGCCGTCCAACCGCCCATTGCGCCATAAAACTCAAAAGCCAGAAGTACGAGGCAAGACGCGGACTGTAAAACGCCACGAGAATTGACAATAAGAAGATGATTGGAACCACAACTCCCTGAATGGTGCTTAAGCGGACTTCTCGAATCGGCATATTCGCATCTATTAACCGATAGTTGTAGGACGCGTAAACCCAAACGATAGTAAGCGCAAAACCTGCGCAAGCAATGTTCGATGCATAAAATGCGACAGGAAGCCAGGAAGTTCCAGCGCTGACCAGCACGGCGGTAGGAAATGGGATGAAGACGATAAATAATAGGAACAAGAAATTAAGCCACACCAGCGCTTGATCATAGCGTTCAATTTTGTCAAAAAAGCGGTGATGTGCTGTCCAGAACGCTCCAATGACGAGAAAGCTGATGACGAACGTCTCGAACTGGGGCGCTAAACTCTGAAGGAGGTTCTCAACGTCCGCTTGTCCGAGATTTTGAGGAAGGCCAGAAATAGGGAAGCTGAAAACGAGCAGCGTCATCGCCACGGCGAAGATTGCGTCGCTGAAGCCATCGAGGCGCCAGAACCGCGTATCGCGCTTGGCAGCTAGCCTTTCAGGTGGCATGCTTTCACACTTCGCGTGCTTCGTAAAAACGTTGCCGATATGATCTAGCGTGAAAGGCGTACCGTACATAACACCAGCCGCGCTTTGATTGGGAGCAATCATTCTGGTTCGTAGCAGCGAATTTGCGGCCCTCACCTGCCATTTGGTGTTCGATGTGTTGTGGTTCCCAGCAAGTTGGCAAAAGCAATATGGTCTCGTGATGAGGAGTAAGCAAATCCGGAGCTTCTTTAAGTATTTAAGCCATCCTTTGCGATAGATGATGAGATGTCGGACGTCTACATCGCAATGGAGAGTGCGAGGACAAAGAGCGAGTTCGTGCAAGGCGTGCTCGCCCGGCACGCGGACCTCATAGCGCAGGCGCATTCTGTCTTCGTCAAGCCGAACATCGTCTCTGAAGAACCTTACCCAACGACGACGGATCCAAGGGTGCTCGACACGGTTCTGACTTACTTGTCAGGCTATGAGGTGTCTGTGACGGTGGGCGACGGGCCTGCTTACGACTATAGTTGGCGTGGCGAAGCGGGAGCTGTGCCGCAAGGGCACTCTCTACGCCGTGTATGCGATGCCCATGGAGTTAAATTGGTTAACCTTAACCAGCGCGAGCATGTCAAGCGCGAACTGCCTTACGGGTTGACTCTCCCCTTGTCTGTTATTCCGGACTCGTTTGACGTGAAGATCTCTCTTCCGGTTCTTAAGCGCCACATCACGTGCACGGTGACTGGAGCGGTTAAGAATCAGTTCGGCCTGCTTGACCTAAGCGCGCGAAGCGCCATGCATCGCGGTACACCTGACATACATAAAGGGATTGCCGCGATTGCAGCGGTGGAGCGTTGTAACCTCTTCATACTAGACGCCGTTGAAACTCTGCTCGTAGCGGAAGAGGTGCGGCACGGGGGTAAGAAAGCCTTTCTAGGATACATGCTGGCTGGCACTGACCCTGTCGCGTTAGATAGTGCGGGCTTTGACCTTCTCAAGAGGCGGGATCGCTCAATTACTGACAAGAGTGCCCCGGACATCCTACATCTTGCCTACGCGGCTGATTGCGGAGCTGGCAGTCTAAAGCATACGCTCATAGACTTTTGGGGCGAATGACCTTTACGTATCCACGATGCTTGAAATGACGCGTTTTGCGTGAGACCCCGCTTTTAGATGCAGCAAGCGCCGGTCACGTGGCGCGTTTATCCAACACATTTCAGGTTTAGATAACCCTAACCTATCAATTTGGTCCTGAAGGTTCAAGCAGGCAAAATCTGCTGGTTTTGGTCTCTGTATGATACCTAAGTTGGATGGCTGCCCAATTGTCGAAGAATAGATTTACTCACCTTAGCTAAATCTTAAAAGGATAACGTCCGGCCAGCCTCTGTTCAGCAAGTATTAAGATTTTTCAAGCAAACAGCTTGTCCAAGTTGTTTCATCTTCCAGATTAGGTGATCCCCGCTGTCAAGAACAGACCTGAAAGCTGAGTTGTATAAGAACAAAGACGAGGGTTACTCGTCAAACATTCGTTGGGACATGATTCAATTGATACCAGTAGGGAATCACAAGATTCTTGAAGTGGGATGCGGTTCGGGGCACACTTTAAAAAAGCTAAAAGAGCTAAGCAAAGCAAATGAAACTGTCGGAATAGAGATAAATGAACAAGTCACCCAAGATTTATCTGACGCTCTAGACAGGTTGTACATCGGGGACGTAGAGACAATAGACCTCCCACATACTGAAAATTACTTTGATTACATACTTTTCGGAGACGTGCTCGAGCATTTAATCGATCCGAGGCGGGTGCTTCACCGTTTCAAGAGCTTGCTGAGAGACGATGGATACATAATAGCTAGTATTCCCAATATCAAACACTATGACGTCCTCTTAAGGTTGATTTTTTTCGATGAGTTTCAGTACACCGATGACGGCATTCTTGATAGGTCACACCTAAGGTTCTTTACTAAGAAGGAAATCCTCAAAATGTTTGCTGACGAGAAGCTTGAAGTAGTCGATCTTATTCCTGTCGACGGTAACAAGCCAGGAAAAAAAAGGCATAAGGACACGTTATTTACGTTCCTAAATAGTAAGTTATTCTCGTACCTAAGTAGCATGCAGATTTTTGCTATGTACTTTATAGATAGCTCATTTTATGCCACTCAATACATCATAAAAGCAAAAAAGACAAAGTCTGAGGAAGTTGCAACGACTACACACCTCTGACCATTCTGTAATATCGCGCGACGTTTGCTTTCGAGTTTCACGTATTTAGTTAGTCTTGATATGTCACTTTTTTAAGCGGGTCAGCGAAAGGCTTCGATAATCAGAATAAATCGAAACGTTTAAAACGTAAAACCGCGCGATTACCGTACACGCTCTTAGACCCAAAAAAGAGAACCCGAGCCGCGTTCGGCTCGGGGACCGTGCTGCAGATCTGCGCTTTGCTTGCAAAGGTAACAACAGAGTGCGGGTCTGCAACCTCTGTCTATGATCCACTATTAACTTTGAAGTGCTGTCATTTTAATCTTACGGTAGTTTGCATACCTGTTTAGCGCCTGTTGGGGATTTTTAAAGTACAGCTTAGTGTCTTGACCTAAGTCAGTGACTACACTCTGCTAAGCATGATTTCGAACCTTTACTGCTTTCTACCGATGCGCAGGGCGTTGAGTATAACGGCGAGGCTTAAGCCCATGTCACCGACGCCGACAGCAAGCCAGAGTGTAATAACTCCTGGAAAAGTGAGCAGCATGAAAGACCCTTTAACGAGAATCGACGCGATAACGTTTTGTCGGACAATTGCCATCGTCTTCGTGCTAAGATCAATGAGAGATGTTACTTTCGTGAGATCGTCTTCCATCAGCGCGACATCCGCTGTCTCAATGGCTACGTCGGAACCGACGCCCCCCATCGCGATGCCCACGTTTGCATGTGCCATGGCAGGAGCGTCATTAACGCCGTCGCCGACCATCACGACGCCCTTGTAGGCCCTTGTTAGCTCTTCGACGTGTCGTACTTTGTCACCTGGTAGAAGCTCAGCATAGTACTCATTGAGGGCAAGTTCGCTCGCAATAGCGGCTGCTGCGCGCTCATTATCGCCCGTAAGCATAACCGTTTTAATACCGCGTGAAGCGAGTGCTCTCACCGTAGCGGCAGATTTGTCCCGCAGGCGGTCCTTGAGGCCAATAACGCCACTAACGTGGGTGGCGGTGCCGACAACGACGAGCGTCTTTCCTTCATTTTCGAGTCTGTCGAAAACATCGTTGTGAGACCACGAGTTGCTATCATTTGAGAGGCTTCGAGTACCAGCGTAAAATTCCGCACCGTTTAATCGCCCCGTGAGGCCTTTCCCAGGCACCGACTTGAACTCGGTAACTGGTACGAGCGTTACGTTAGTATCGGTCGCCTTCTGTGCAATCGCTTCTGACACTGGATGCGTTGATTTAATGCCCAAAGATGCGGCGATTTGCACTACTTCCCGTTCCGTTGTGCCATTTAGACCGATCACGTCCGTTACGGTGGGCCGACCCTCGGTGAGGGTTCCCGTTTTATCAAAGATGACTACTTTGGTATCTTTCAGCTTCTCGATGACATCACCACCCTTGATCAATATGCCGCGCTTAGCCGCTGCGGTGAGCCCGGAAACCATAGAAACGGGCGTCGAGATCGCCATAGCGCAAGGACACGAGATTACCAGAAGCACCAAGCCTTTGTAAAACCACTCATCTAACGGTAGGCCAAAGAGTAAGGGGGGTAGCCCAGTCACCAGGGCAGCGAGCATAATAACGGTTGGGGTGTAATAGTGCGAGAACCGATCGATGAACGCCTCGGTCGGCGTCTTTTTACGCTGGGCACCATCAACCAATTGGACGATGCGCGATAATGTCGTTTCATCAGACCTCTTGGTTACGCGAATTTCGAGGTACCCGTCTTCGTTGATTGTGCCGGCAAATACCGCGTCGCCGACCGTCTTGACAACAGGCACGCTTTCTCCAGTAAGCGGGGCCTGATTTACCGATGAAAGGCCGCTAACGACTATGCCATCTAATGGTATTTTTTCGCCGGGCCTTACTGCGACCTCTTCTCCAACCCCGACTTCGTGCACGTGAACGACGAACTCGCGTCCGTCGCGTAAAAGAACCGCCGTCTCTGGCGCGAGCCTAAGCAGCGATCCGACTTCCTGTCGCGCCCTGTCGCCTGCGTAGTCTTCGAGAAATTCAGCGACGAAGAACAGCAACATGACGGCTGCTCCCTCCTCGCCGTGTCCGATGGCGAACGCTCCTGCAGCGGCAATTGTTATCAGTAGATTCATGTCCAAGCGATGCTGCTGAACCAGCCTGAGGAGCCCTTTTTTGATTATGGGGTATCCAGCGATGAGTGTCGCGGCAAGGAATGCGATTTGAGCAACGATATGCTGTTGAAGCTCCAATTCGAAGTATAAGCCGACCAGGAAGATAGCGGCCGCTACACCTAGCACAACAACTTCTTTCTGCTTCCACAACGGCTCTTTTTCCTCAAAAATGTCCGTTGCGCACGCAGAGCAGCTCTCCTCACTGTGGTCGTGGTTCTCGAGCATGGTCCACTCCGACCTGAATAAGCTGCACGATGTGTGCATCAGCAAGCGCGTAATACACGACCTTGCCCACCTTGCGATATCTGACCAAACGTGCGCTTCTCAGCACTCGAAGCTGATGAGAGATAGCGGATTGGGTCATCTCAAGGACGGCTGAAAGGTCGCACACGCAGAGCTCTTGTTGGGCAAGTGCATAAAGAAGCCGTATCCTCGTAGGATCGCCGAGCACCTTGAAAATCTCAGTGGTATGAATGATAAGCTGGCGGTCAAGCATCTGAGATCGCGCAACGTCAACGGCTTCCTTGTTTATGCAGAACTCGCTACAAATGTTGTCCATATATGAATAACTATTCATATAATCAGATTTAAATCAATGGACGGCTAGATCTGGACGTACAAACAGAAGCTCGCGCATAGGGGAATTGAAGAATTTAAAGAACTGATGCTCGTGCCGCAGGATCGCTAACCCAGCAAAAAGTTGGAGCTAAGTGGGTGCCCTCCATGTGCGTAGCGATACTAGGGATGGGAACCCACAACTTCCATCGTTTCCCAAAAACAATTTGTCTTGAACAAAAGAGCCAAGCAAAGCCGATCATATCAATCAATTTGCCCCTCATTTTTTTGTCATTCAAATGCTGTAAGTGTTTGATTATCGCAAGCGGGCTAAATACCTGATATTTTGTTAGACTTAGCCAAATCCCTCCGTCTGTGTTTCTTGTGGCATATGTTTTAAACACGTTTCTGGTCGAGCGCAAAACTGATTGCGTTGTAAGGAATGTCAAGCTAGTCCCCGCCACAGTTCTCCAGTGTCTGTTGCCGAAAAATCTGATGTGACTCCTGTAATTGTGTATCTCGTCAATGTAGTAATCCAAATGATCATACGGAGAGACGAAGTCGACCTGTTCTTCTTGCAAAAACTTCACCATACTTTCGAACTGGTGTGGCAGATACAGATAGTCGTCTTCAGCAAAATAAACTATTTCTGAGAAGTTTTGATCCAAGAGGATGTCAATCTGCATATCAAAGGTCGCGCGGTTTCCAACCCCATTGAGCCTGATTAACTCCAAGTCGTGCTCATCAAAATATCTCTTGAACAAGTCCTCATAGCTCGGAGGGCAATTATCAAGCAAGACGAACATCTTTACGT
>JBAXDW010000031.1:0-11566 GCA_037140755.1 Methanobacteriota archaeon | reverse complement strand
ATAATCACCGTCCATTGGTGAGAGGCGTGAGAGAGGGCGCTGGTTGCGAGTTAGTGGGAACTATTTGCAGCATAGAAAGGATATAGCGAGGCTTTAACGAGGCTTATACGAAGGCTGTAAAAAAACGAAACAACGCAAACGCGAGGAGGGCTTGTGTGCTATACCTTTCCGTAACAACTCCACACCTTGAAAAAATCAGTCCAGCTTATTTGCACCTCGCGTGCGACAGCGTGAAGTAATCCTGCAGGAAGCTGGCGATGTGCATGAATCGGTATTGTGGTCGCTCGACCGTCCTTGGAGACTAAACGAACGTGTGAACCTCGCGTTCGAGTAACACGAAAACCGATAGACTCTAAGAACTTCACGAGCTCGCTCCCGCTGATCGATGGGAACTTTTCGGCGCGTGCTGCATTGGCGCCCTTTTGCTCACAGCTCGACGTCAGCCTCAACTAGGTCCCACCCCCTCAAGCTCTTCCTGACATAGTGCTATGCACTCCTTAATGTTTTCAAGCGCCTCCTCGAGCGTTGCACCATAGGAGTGACCGCCTTTCAACGACGGGCACGTAGCAATAAAACAGTCCGCATCATCTTTCCGAATTACTATTTGACGTTCCCCCACCGAAGGTCCCCCAAACGGGCTTCTCTTTTATGATATGAATACTATGCCGTTGTTAGCATCTCCGGGCGCAACAAGCCCATGTAAGCTGGCTCAGTAGAGTGGCAGCAACACAGCGCCGCGTGTTTGATATGGTCAATACGAGACTTCAAGCACGCGGGGCTGCCGGACAAAGACTTAAGTTGGCAAACGCTCGTTTGTAGTTTATCTAAGTAGAGCAGTTAATCGCGTTTTACATCGTCCAAAGCACGCAGGGATGCCCAATCGTGTTAGGTGAAGGACAAGACAATCGAAAGCTTGGTAGGGTAGGCAAGGGCCTTAGGTCTCGCGTAGCTCGAACTAGCGATGTCGCTTATACACAGAACGCAGATTCCTCTGAGTTCGTCCCCGCACTGTTTTACACACAGGGCCAAGATGACTACGCACAAGCCCTCGCACTCAAACGAGCTCTGATGAAAGAGCATGAAGGAGACGTGCTCGAAGAGATGATCCCCGGAAGCGAGCTCTTGAATGAGCGAGGGACGTGTTTCCGGATAGAAACAGCAGAGAAAGTAAGCCTGCATACGATACCCTCAAAGAAAGCCAAAGAGAGCTTATTATCAGATCTTAAGCTCCTTCACGGCGTTAGAGAAGCGACTGAGAGCACCTTGAATAAGCGTGGCTACCACACAATCGACGATCTCGTCGATCACAACCGCTTCGGGGGGCAAGCGCGCCGTTTCCTAGAACTTGTCGAAGCGCTCGATACAATCGAGATGATGGAATGGATAGGAAAGAGGTTCTCAAAATCGCATCCACTTGCGTTACGTGCCTCGGGCTTTCATTCGCCGGACGAGTTGCTGTTCGTTGACATCGAGACGCTGGGGCTTTTCTCCAGTCCAATCATAATCATAGGGTTGGCTCAATCGATCGGTGAGACCCTTAACGTGCACCAATATGTTCTCAGGGACGTGCACGAAGAGCCCGCTGCGCTAGCTGCATTTCTTTCTCACGTCGACGCACGTAGTGCACTCGTCACGTTCAATGGGCGAGCTTTTGACGTTCCTTATCTTGAGCAACGTCTTGCCTACTACCAAATACGCGGCGATTTGCAAAGAACGCACTTCGACGCGCTCCACTTCGCACGAAGAAAGTGGCACGGGGTGATGCCCAACTTTAGGCTGTTCACGCTCCAGAAGTATCTCCTCGGCGCTCGTGAAATAGACATTCCTAGCGCCTTGGTTCCGGAGTTCTATGAGACGTACCTGCGGACACAAAATATCGGGCCACTCCTCGCTGTGATTGAGCATAATAGGCAGGATCTCATCGCGCTGGCACACATTTTTTCTAGGCTTTGCGAGGGATAAGCACGTCTGTCGAGGCTCTCCTCCGAATCCTTCAGAGCGATCCCTCGTACCGCAACCAGGTCGAACATGTCGAAGTACTGCCCGCCAGAGGGCCAGTTTTCGGTGAGGCCAGCGATATAGCCCCAAAAGTCGATGCGTACCTACAGTTAAACGCCTTTCAGTTGTACCGGCACCAAACCGATGCTCGCACGGCGTTGCGTGCGGGCAAGAACGTAATAATCACCACCCCTACGGCATCCGGAAAGACACTCGCTTTCAACGTTCCGATCTTCGAAGAGCTCGAGCGCGACCGGAGCGCGACCGCTCTCTACCTTTACCCAACCAAGGCTCTGTCGAATGATCAGTTGAAGGTGCTTGAGGAGCTCGAGCGCGTCTGTGGTATACCTGTCAATCCTAATGTTTACGATGGAGATACACCCTCACATAAACGGCCGAAGATTCGAGCGACTGCAAGGATCGTGATCAGTAACCCCTACGAGCTCCATCACGTCCTGCCTTGGCACTACAAGTGGCAGCGATTTCTAGCGCACTTGAAATTCATCGTGCTTGACGAGGCGCATGTGTATCGCGGCGTATTCGGATCAAATATTGCTCTGCTGATGAGGCGACTGCAGAGGCTCTGCGCGTATTACGGATCGAAGCCACAGTTTATCATTTCTACCGCCACCCTCGCAAATCCGACTGAATTCAGCGAGAGACTCACCGGGGCGACGTTCGACGTGATCGCACAAGACGGATCGCCTCGAGGGCGCAAGTATTTCGTTCTGTATAACCCGTACGCGAACGGCATTGGCACCCGTTCCGCTCATCGGGAGGCTGAGAGTTTGTTTCTCCTTTTTATCCGAAACAACTTGCAGACACTTTGTTTTACGCTGTCCCGGAAGATGGCAGAGCTCATTGCCCTTTGGGCTCGAAATGATGTCAGAGACTCCGCGCCGTCTCTCGCCGGCCGCATTGCTGCTTATCGCGCTGGCTACTTGCCTGCAACGCGGCGGCAGATCGAGGCGCGCTTGAAAAGCGGCAGCTTAGCCGGCATTACGTCAACAAACGCGCTGGAACTTGGCATTGACATCGGTAGCTTAGATGCCGTAATCATGGCGGGCTATCCTGGCACGATTATCTCTACGATGCAGCAAGCCGGGAGAGCAGGCCGGGGGAGGGGCGAGTCGATCGCGACCTTGGTTGGATTTCACGACCCCCTCGATCAGTACTTCATGAAGCATCCGGACACGCTGTTCGGTGGGTCCCACGAACACGCGATCATAGATCTTTCGAACGAATATATTACCGTAGGACACACTATGTGCGCGGCGGCTGAGTTGCCGCTACGGCTCCCTCACGATGAAGTTTACTTTCCGACGCTTCTTACAGAATCGCTCGAGGCGCTCGAGCACCAGGGCTTAGTTAAGAACACCGCGAGCGGATGGGTTTACTCCGGCAGGGGCAGAGCGTCCGAGGCGGTGCCTCTGAATGCGCTCTCCTCGCAGGTGTTCAAGATGCTGTGCGAGGGGCGGCTGCTCGAAACGCTTGACATGACCCGCGCGTACCGAGAGGCCCATGAAGGGGCGGTCGTGCTTCACGAGGGCGAGACCTACATTGTCGAGCAGCTCAATTTAAGTAACGGCATCATATCCGTAAGCAAAAAGCCCGTTGACTTCCATACGGAGCCGATTAAAACCGTTGATCTTCGCGTGATACAAGAGCTCGACGCCAGACAGAAAGGCGCGTTGACCGTGTCATTCGGTACTGTTGAAGTCGTCGAGCAGTACGTTGGATATAAAACGCTCCGCTACGATCAAGTCGTAGGAACTGAAGGCCTCGACCTGCCGCCGCTCCGCTTCGCGACGACGGCGCTGTGGTTTACTGTGCCAGAAGCCGCCGTGGCGCGCGTCGTGTCGAATCAGCTCGATATGAATGGTGGGTTACACGGAACAGAGCACGCACTAATCGCGGTGATGCCGCTGCATGTGATGTGCGATAGGAGAGACATAGGCGGCGTTTCGACTATGTGCCATCCGGATACCAACCAACCTACAATATTCATCTATGACGGTTTCGAGGGAGGGATTGGCCTCGCCGAAAAAGCAGTCGAGCTTTTCGCCGACATTGTCACGATGACACGGGAGCTCGTCGGGGACTGCTCGTGCGACGTCGGATGCCCGGCGTGCATCTACTCGCCTAAGTGCGGAAATGACAACAAGCCGCTCGATAAGAAGGCTGCAATCGTTTTGTTAGAAGAGCTTTTTGCGGACATGACTGCCACAAATGAATCAGGCTCATCTTGATGTGAGTGTCACGATCGTTTGTTGGGGGATTTGTCCCCCCCTTTAGGCCTCAGCGGCTAGGCGCGATTGTGGTGACGCAGCGTTAAGCCTCCGTTTCAACCTCTGCCCTTCGCAGGTGGATAAGACGTTTATTTCCTGCTCACCGAGATTGTATGAAGCATAGACACAAGCAAGCCAAACAATTAATACGCTTACGAAGTAGACCGAGTTATCGTCCAACATAAGAGGTAATTACAGTGTCATTCGACGTCATTCCCGCTATTGATATCAAAGATGGCCGGTGTGTCCAACTGGTCGGAGGGGTGCCTGAAAACGTCCTTATCTCACTTGAGGACCCCATATCCGTCGCAGAGCACTGGATTCGCAGTGGTGCCACCAGCCTCCACGTCATCGACCTCGACGGCGCGTTTGGAAAACCTCGAAATCTCAAGATTGTTTACAAGCTGGCAAAACTCGACGCGTTCATTCAGGTTGGTGGCGGGGTTCGCTCGCGTGAACACGTCGCTGACCTCCTTCAGATCGGCGTTGACCGGGTGATTTTAGGCACCGCTGCCGTCAGAGATCCAACGATTGTCCATAGCCTGAGCGCTGAGTTCGGCAGTGCGTCTATCATGGTGTCGGTCGACGCCCGAGGGGGCGAGGTCCTGATTGAAGGATGGACGCGAAGCTCGGGCTTGCGGCCTGGAGAGCTGGGTTTGCTCTTTCAGGAGATGGATGCTGGTTCGTTGCTCTTCACGGACGTGGAGGTAGAGGGGAGGATGAGCGGGATACGCGCTGACGTAATTCGCAGTCTCGTTGAATATGTCGACGTGCCAGTTATCGCGTCTGGCGGTATTGGACGCTTAGATGATATACGGGCAGTCGCCTCGACCGGGGCCGCCGGCGTCGTAATCGGCTCTGCGGTGTACACTGGGAAGTTCACGCTTAACGATGCGTTTAAAATAGTACGCGACCTTTAGGGTATAGAGTAAAATATGCGGACAGCCAACGTTAAGAGGCAAACCAAAGAGACCAAGATTGATCTACACGTCAATCTCGACGATCCGTCAGAAACGGCAATAGAGACCGGTGTATCATTCTTTACGCACGTTCTTGAAGCTTTCTCCCTGCACGGCGACATTGGAATACGCCTCACTGTGCGTAGCGACGGCAATCCGCATCACGTAGTTGAGGACGTCGGCATCGCACTCGGGATGGCGATTAAAAGCATGATTGCAGGCATGGCGGGTATCAGACGATTCGGAAGCGCCTCCATTCCCATGGACGATTCGCTTGCCACCATCGCTGTCGATGCGGCAGGGCGGAGCTACGTTGTGTTCAATGCCACGATCGCCTCTGGCATCGCTGGCATCGACGGCAGCTTGGTGAAACATTTCATCCAATCGCTCGCGTCGCACGCCATGCTGACGATTCACGTCAACGCTTACGGTTCAGACGATCATCACACGATCGAGGCAATATTCAAAGCGCTGGGAGTCGCACTCAACGAAGCACTACAGCTGAGAGAGGGAGTCCGCAGCACTAAGGGGATGCTATAGACTGTTTTTGGCCACCCACAGCCCGATAAGGGCGGCCAGGCACTCATTTTCGCGACAAGCCTGGCAATATAGTCCACAGTCGGTATTGCCGTGGCGAATGATGTGTCGAAGCATCAGAGGGATTGTTTGTGCCTTACTGCCGTACAGTAGGCATACCATTCTTTCCAGTTCTCTGGTACTTCCCAGAACGGGCATTCAAAGACCGGCGGCGTCCATTGCCGTAGTCGTGCACAATAGCAACTTTGTGGTGTTGAAGCGTTGAACTTCTCGTGGTTTTTGCATAACGAACACCGACGAAGTGGAACGTATCCGATGTCAAAGAGCTGCCAGTCGATGTCGGCCATTAAACCTTCCTCGCCACGATGGACCGCCGCAGAGACGCGCAAGGTGAAACTCAGTCCTATATACTGCTAGACCGGCTAAGGGTTTAATGTTTGTGTTGACTCGCAAAGGGCCTGAGGGCGCATGATATCTCTTCAAACTGATTTAGGCTTTGTGTTTTGTGGAATGACGGCCGCATTTCCGTCGCGTATATGCCTGCAACCTTGGCTCGAAGAGTCGAAAACGCACGGATCAGAGATGATAAAACAGTTTGCACTTGCACTGCCCTATTTCTTCGGCGAGATTTTACAGCTAGCAGTCAAGCGGCGCCAACACAACGCGGTTTTCGGTAGAACCAGTCGATGCGCTTCGCACGAACGTTCAAACGGGTCTGATTTAGGTCGAGGTTCGCCGTTCCTCTGCACGGTGAAGGGGCTCGCCCTGGACGATTGCGCTGATGCAAAGGCATAAATGAACTAAATACGTACCTCCGCCTATGCAACAGGCCTTAATCGAGAAGCTTGAAGCATTCGGCTTAAGCGCGAAAGAGGCCCACCTCTATGTACTATTGCTAAAGAACGGCCCAAAAACCACGGGCGAGCTCGCGAAGTTGCTCCATAGCTACCGCCTAGATATCTACCGTATCTTAGAAACGCTCGCGGAAAAGGGGATGATTGAAGAATCGGTCGAGAAGCCGACCAAATACGCGGCCGTTGCGGTTGACGCGGCGCTCGCCGGGGCTATGATGTGGCACGCGTATGAGCTCCGCTGGATGGAGGAGAATCGTGACGAAGTACTAAGACTCGCACAAGAGTACTTATCGAGCGAGGCCCTAGCAGACGACCTTTACACGTTTAAAGTGATTAAAGGGCGTTCGAACACGCTCGCCAGTATGGAGCAGCTGGTTAACGCGGCCAAAGCACGCATCGTATTCATTTCATCACTCGTAGGCATCTCAACACTCTCTTCCAGCGGGATTCTCGAGCACGGTATCGACGCAGCAGAAAGGGGCGTTCGCTTGAAGTACATCACGGAGATTCTCCCACGCAATATCAGTTCGGCGCGAGAGGCACTTGCGGGGGGAATCGATGTGCGTCACTACAACAACTACGCAGGAATTCGATTCCTCGTTGCCGACGCTCGGGAAAGTATGACGACCATCACTTTTGACGCGCTCCGCCACGGGAAGGACGCAGCTGATACGGCTTTCTGGACTAATAGCCCCGAATACGGACAATATCTCGAGGCAAGCTTTGAGCTCCTATGGGGCGCCGCCGCCGACGCTACGCAACGCGTCGACGCAGTCTTAGCGGACATCGATGACGCACGCGTAAAAGCGGCCAAAAACAGCCCCTAATCGCGTACCCCTTCTTAAGTCAAGTCCGAAGCGTTTTTATAGGTATACGTTTTATCGTACGTTCTGGGCCAAGCGACCGTTTGGATGTGATGTCATATGAAGAGAGCGCGCTTACGTAAGTGTATACCAATCATTATAGTCGCCGCACTTTTCGCTGCTTTTGTCGCTGCACCGATTGCAGCGACGACTATGGTTTCTGTTGACAAGAAAGAGGCTAACGCCGGAGCCGCAATCCTCATTCAGTCTGATCTCGGAAAACCGGGAGATACGGCAAAAATTGAGTTTTACTATGACGCTAACAAAAACGGCATCGATGATGATGGAAGCTCCTGGACGTCTATTGCGCAAGTGAAGGACGGTGGCTCAAATAACCTGATTCAAGGAACGAGCGGCCAGATTGAGTACCGCTGGGTGCCAGCATCAGATCTCCCCACTGGCCACTACTTAATTCGGGTGTCCGATTCGGACAATTCCACCCCCAAGGTCGCCGGCATCGATATCAGCAGTCCTGCGACGCCGCAGGTTTCGTTCTTGATCGACGGAAGTACCGCTAACACCGTCAAGCCCGCCGGATTCGTTCAAGTCCAGGCAGACGTGAGCAACAACTGCGCGCTCTGCCATAGCGGCGACCCATCGACGTGGAACAGCTCAAACTCTGGCTTTAGTGAGCAGAAGATGAAAGCGCATGTCAAGGCTGACTTGAGTGGATTGACCGGTAATGGAAGCGATACGGCAGTGCCGGCCCAGATGACGCTGGGCCATGGCATAGTCGGCTGGAACGTTCAAATATCCCCCTATCTTCAGGAAGGGGCAAAAGTGCAGGCATTCATCCAAGTGACTGAGGCAAATTTGACCATCTCGAGCCGCAATGCGACTGAGAAGGACGTCAACGCTACAAGTAATGCGACCACCAGTAACGCGACAAATATCCTGAACACGACCAACGCCACGGAGAGCAACACGACACTTACGGTCACGGCCATATCGGCACCTGCCTTTGCCAACGATACGGTGGCGGTGAACGTTACGGTCAAGAACAGAGGTGCCGACCCAGCGGACGGTACATTCCTCGTCTTCCAAGACCTGCCAAAAGAAATCAGCGTCGACAACGGAGGCGCATTTGACATTGCGTCGAACTCAACTGCGGTGTTTGCGGTGAAGATCGCTGCAACGAGTGGCGCTTCAGGTAACTATGACCTTAAGTTCCACGCGACCAGCGGGAACCTAACAAGTGAGGACCGAACGATTCCCATTCAGATCGGCAGCGCAAGCGCCACCGCCAAGAGCGGAAGCATAATACCCGGCTTCGAAGCTGGGTTCGTTGTTGTCGGACTCGTCATCGCCGCTTATATCGTATCGAGAAAGCGCTAACCTGACGTGAATCCTTAGCGGCGTAGTTATATATACGCCGCCGCGCTATTTTGAAGGTATGCAAGCCGACCAGATCTATGACGACGTCGAAGCCGTCATTATGGCGGCGGAAGAGCAACCCGAGTACCGAGAGCAGATCATAGACGGATTCATCGAACAGGTGCTGCGTCGTCGAAAACGACGCTTTTCATTGTGGCGCACGACCGCGCTGCTCCTCACAGTCGGCATCCTAGGAACGCTGTTTATCGACCGCGTCATCTCGTTTCCGCTGAGCCTCTTTGCCTTTATCTTCTTGTGGATCGTGATCATTGCGACGTGGGGGACCTCCCAAATGATCGCAATCGTCGAGCGTCACGCGATGCGGTTTGCACTTATGTGGCTCCTCACGCGAATGGCGTTGCAGCGAGGCGTATCGAGAGGCATCTTCAACTTATTCACTCTCTCCCTTCTTAGAGCGGGGCTGAAACGATTCATCGGTCGGTTCATGCTTTAAAAACGTCAGGCACACAAGAGACCGGCCTAAGACGTCGAAAAGCTCATCGCACATTGCCGACTCTTCATGATCAGCGATGCTTATTACTTATTATGAGACAGAATCATAGCCGTTTGAGCTCGAAATGCTCGACGCTATTCCGACGTTCAGCCCGTTTGCGAGTATGGTAAAGCGCGCGCCCCTGGGCATACTAGTCTGTGCCGACACGCGAAACGTCATCGTCTCGAGATTCTGGGTACAAGACTGTTCAGCGGCCACGCAGAACCTCCTCATCGCTGCCCACGCACTTGGATTGGGGGCGGTGTGGACGGGCGTCTATCCTATGGATGGGCACGTAGCAGAGTTTACCAAGCACTGCCAGCTCCCCGAAGGCGTGGTTCCGCTAGCGTTTGTCGTAGTCGGCTATCCTGCCCAAGAGCCGCCAGCACAAAACAGGTTCAGCAAGAAGAGGGTCCATTCGAACGTGTGGTGACTCGAGGTCGACCTGCCAAGGTCGCTCGTTTGAACAGAGCTGTTAGCACTGCCGACTGAGCAGCAGCCGCAAGTTTGTTTGGCATTGTCGAGAGGCGACGTTACAATTAAAGCGAGTCGCCGCCGCACTTTGGCGATGAAACGTTTAAGTACCATCGTATCTTAACATATATCTAAAGATAAGTGACAGTAACGCAAGCTGGCAAAACCGTTTGCAACGGAGCATGATGGACGATTACTTGATCAAACTACTTGAAAACGCTCAGACCCTGCCCGATATCTTTGAAGTGGTCAAGGCAACCGTCGAGAGGTCAACAGGCATGAGCAGAGGTGGCATTATGCTGGGCTTGGCCAACCTCGGCAACCACCCGAACGGTTTCTTCGGCGCGTTTTACCCCGTCGGATCGAACATCATCGTCATGAACGAGATCCCGCTTCTCCGAATCAAGGAGACCGACCCGTCACTCTGGAAGCCCTACGTGTTTCACGTCCAGCTCCACGAGTACTTGCATTCCTTGGGGTTCCTCAGCGAGGACGTCGTGAGACAACGCGTCCATGCGATTACAAAGAGCGTCTTTGGTGAGGAGCACCCTGCCACGCTAATTGCGGCAAACACCGAACGTTTCATCCCGCATCTCGCGTACCCGAACGCGTCATGGCAACCGAAAGATCTCAAGATCAAGCTCGTCGAGGACTTTGATCGGTCGAGCGCGAGCTACTTTGCGTAGTCTAACGTGCGCCGGCGTCGCTTATAACAACTTTTTTTGCAAAGCAGCGCCGCGATGCCTTTTTCGACGTCTATCGCACCTTCCCGCGGGCGAGCGAGGCAAAGATGCCAAGGAAGCAGAGCACGGTGAAGAGCGAGAAGGCGAGTTGATTGCTCTGAAGGAAGAGCTCGGATGACTCAGGGGTGATCACCGCCTGTCCGATGATGAGCGCAAAAATGAGCTCGACGAGCGCGACGCTCAACACCTGCCCGATCGTGCGCATCGTCGCAATCGTTCCTGACGCCAGCCCAAAGAAGCGACTTTCCACAGAACTCATGACGGCGTTCGTGTTCGGCGACGAAAAAAGGCCGAACCCGAACCCGAGGATGGCCAAGCTCGCGATGACCACCGGTATGGGCGTCGTCGCAGACAGAAAAATGAAGGGGGCGAGACCGACGGTGGTCAGCCCCATCCCAATGGATGCGACGACCCGCGGTTCCATTCTGTCTGAAAGGCGTCCCGCTACGGGCGATACGGCCGCCTGCACTATGGGCTGTGCTATCAGGATGGTACCCGCTATTTCAGGGCTGAATCCCCGCACGCTCTGGAGGTAGATACTTAGCAACAGGGTTACGGCAAACGTCGCGCTGTAGCTGATCAACGCCGCCACGTTTGAATAGGCGAATGCCCGATTCCTGACGAGAAGATGGATATTGAAAACAGGAAATCGAACCCGCATCTCCCAGACGACAAACGAAGCCGCAGCAGCGGCCCCAAAGATGATAAGTCCGAGACTGCTCAGCGCCGGAATCTGCGTGAGGCCATACACGAGCGAGAGAAGCGCGAGGCCGTAGACGACCGAGCCGACGAGGTCGAACGGTTCGCCCTTTGCCTCGGCCCAATCGCCTTTAAGCTTGCGAAGGCTTATTGCAGCAATGGTGATCCCCAGCGGGATATTGACGTAAAAGATGCTGCGCCATCCGAGATACTGTGTCATGATGCCGCCGAGGAACGGGCCGACCGACAGACCGAAATAAACAGCGGCGACGCTGATGCCAAGG
>JBAXDW010000030.1:0-11775 GCA_037140755.1 Methanobacteriota archaeon | reverse complement strand
AACGGCTTTCATCTCCCAGCTTTCGCAAGGAGACTTCCCGCCTGATTAGTTAAAAACGCTTGAGCTGATTTGCGAGGAAAAGGTGGCCTCGTGAGGATTTGAACCTCAAAGCGTGTTCATGTATCTAATCATCGATTCAAAGATTGCATTCCCATCCACAGAACCCAAAAGTTTCTCTGAGGCTCGTTCTGGGTGCGGCATCACGGCAAGCACATTTTTTTCCAAATTGCTGACTGCCGCAATGTTATCTCGCGAACCGTTGGGGTTTGCAACAGACGTTGGACGTCCGTTATTAGCCACGTATTTAAATACGACCTGATCATTTTCGTACAGCTCTTTGAGCAGTTGAGGGGGGACGACGTATCGTCCCTCTTTGTGGGCTATAGGAAGATTAAGTATCTCGCTTGAAAGTGTCGTAAATGGCGATCTACCGATTTTAAGGAGTTTTACCCACCTGCAAATGAACTTCGAGTACTGATTTAAGGCAAATGTGCCCGGTACGAGGTGTGATTCACTAAGGATTTGAGCTCCGTTGCATATGCCCAAAACGGGCTTCCCATCCGAAGCCATCTCTCGAACCGACTGCATGATTTTGGTTCTTGCAGCAATAGCGCCAGCACGTAAATAGTCCCCATATGAAAATCCTCCTGGGATGATGACGCCGTCAAACCCCTCTAAGACTTCTTTGTACCAAACGAGTTCTGTTTCAGCGCTTAAATTGTTCAAAGCTTTTAGAACGTCTAGATCGCAGTTACTCCCACCGAAACGAAGAATGGCAATCTTCATTGGCACCTTATCAACAGCTACACGAGCTCTATGTTATAATCATGTATGATGGGATTGGCGAGTAGTCTCTGGCACATTCCTTCAGCAACGTCTGTTGCGTTCTGGCGCGAATCTGCTTCGAATTCAAGCTCAAAGATAGCTGCTTGTTTCACGGATCGACATTCATAACCAAGATGACTAAGAGCGTTTTTTATTGTGGCAGCTTCAGGATCCAACATGCCATTCTTGAGTTTAATGGTGATCTCGGCACGGAAAAGCATAGAATGTACTGTTGGATCGTAATAGTAAATATTAGTTGTTGATAGCATCGTTACCAAGCGGCTGGATCGACCACGCGTATCCACACACAAAAACTACGGCTCAAGGATAAGTTGAATGCCCTGTTTGAATGCCCATATTAGACACACATAAATTCGTGAGACATCAACCTAATGTCTTTGAGCGCTCAGGGTGGTGGGACGTGCGCTACCGGAACCTCTGACCGATTAGCGTCAGCGCAACAGCCGCAATCACTATGCTAGCGACTGAAAAGATTGCCTCAAAACCAGGCACTCCTGCAGCTTTGGCTGAATTGCTGGGGCTCATAGTCGCGGTATTGGTGGTAGGCGCTGGCGTATTTGAAGGATTCGCCGTTGGGGAAGCAGAGGGAAAAGGCGCTTGCGCGAGTACCTGCCGTTGCAGGGAAGTCACCTCAGTGGCTGACAGTTCTGCATTGTGCCTCACTAAGACTTTGCCTTGAGAGTCAGTGAATACGACTAACGGGGGCTTGCTGTAATTATAGAGAGTGCCTTGTTCGGTCCCAAGCACGTTGATGTTCACGAAACTCGATGAAAGCGCAACAACGTCACTGTTGTTCCACGTGTTTTGATCCATGTTTCTGCATCTGGGACACCATTGTTCGTGAATATATATCATCATGGGCTGGTTTTTTTCGGCAGCGATTTTCATGCCGGTTGGATAATCGTAAACCCAAGCGATCTCGTTTTGCGCTTTTACGCTGACCGCTAAGGAGCAACTTACTGCTAAAAGAAGGAAAGCTAGAACAGATATCAGGGCTACTGACCGAATCACGAATGACATACTAATTTACTCTGTCACCGTGCTATTTAATTGTTGCAATACTGAACGTTAAAAAATTCACAAGCCAACTTAAGTGCGACCTAGTCCGTTCGACGGTGCAAAGAGACTCCTAAATCCTTTCGATTCGGATCCTTCGAAATCTACTAATGTCGATGCGGATGCCTAAACTTCACGATACCTTATTCTACACTTACGCGCACAATTCTAGGTGAATTTGCGTGAGAATCATACAAGCTTCGTCGTATTTCTATCCGCACATAGGTGGAGTGGAGACTCACGTTCTCGAGTTGTCGCAAAGCTTGCAGGAAATGGGGCACGACGTCATCGTGTTGTGCGCTGCTGTTCCGAAGTCGAGACCAAGCGAGGTTCCAAACGGACTTCCCGTCCACAGATTTCCCGCTCTAGACCTTCCATACATTCCTTATATGTATGCTCTACGACAGCGTATTGCACAATTCAGCGCTGATATCGTCCATTCGCATTATCCGCCGCCGTTCATGTCTTACGGTACGGTTAAGGGGCTACCACAGATTCCACACGTTCTCACATATCACTGTGATCTGGAAATCCCTGATCATATCGTAAACCTAAGAATCCCTAATATCTGTAAAAACCTTGTGCAACGAATCAACAAGGGCCTTTACGCAAAACCTATCCTCGATAAGGTTAATCAGATAATTGCAACAACTCAATCCTACGCACAAAGTTCCTCGGTGTTGCGCGGTTATCAATACGAAATCGTCCCCAATGGCGTCAGGCTGCAGGATTTTGACAAGCAGCTACACGACATAAGCAACGAGAGGATGGCTAAGCAAGTGCTCTTCGTGGGCCGGCTGAGCTCTGTAAAAGGCATCAACTACCTCATCGAAGCAGCGAAAATCGTACTGAAGCAGCATAATGATGCAACGTTCCTGATCGTCGGCGATGGAGAAGAGCGAGAAAGACTCAAAGCGCTCGCCAAAGGTTACGAAAATTGCATTAAGTTTTGCGGGCATATATCAAGACGCGCTCTTATAGCGCTGTACAAGAGCTCTACGGTTCTCGTTCTTCCATCTTTCACTCGACTTGAAGCTTTTGGCGTGGTCCTTTTGGAGGCGATGGCGTCCAAAACGCCGGTTATTGCGTCTCAAATTCCAGGCGTGCTCGACGTCATCGGCGAGGGTGGTTATTTAGTGTCACCACGCAGTCCTCGATCCCTCGCAACTGCCATTCTAGAGATTTTTGAAAATCCAAGAAATGCAAGACGCATGGGTAAAAACGGTCGACAGCTTGTCGAACAGAAGTATGACTGGAAGATAGTCGCGCAAGAGATCCTTGACTTATACGCAAATGTTGCAGAGTCGACGTGAGACCGTAGGAGAAGCTTCAATTGCGACGATTTAATATACGTTGATCGAATTTTGTTTTGAGATGAAAGTTTGCGCCATTATCCCAATAGCGCCATCTGAACCAAACATACTTGTCGAAAAATCGATCGAGAGCCTAAGTGACCTGGACTGCAATGGTCTAGACTTTGAGGCTTATTACGTCATTGATACCGGCGGAAAAGATTATGACGTTCTGTGTCGGTTGCTACCGCCGCATTTTCACATAGTCTTCAGAAACGACAACAGAGGCCGCCGGGCTGGTGCTATTAATGACGTTCTTAACGTCATAGGGGGGGCCGACTACATCGCGCTGTTTGACGTCGATAGCCGGCCCAACACTAATTTTTTGACTGAATGCGTGCGTGAACTCAGTGCGACAAGCGATGGCGTGCTTGCAAGCGGTTGCCGCATCGTGACCAACAAAGTAAATACTCTGACGAAAATCATCTCAGTCGAATACAAGTTCTTCTGTGACATCTATCGCCTATGCAGCTGGTCACGGGGTTTCACTCAATTCAACGGGGCAATAGGGGTATCAAAAGCAACCTTTCTGCAGAGCAGAGGATTTGATGAACGCTGTTCGTGCGAGGACTTTGACCTCAGCCAACAGATATATCTCTCGGGGAACTTCGCGCTACTCGCTAATACAAAAGTAGGCGAGCAAGCCCCAACTTCCATTCAAGACTTGTACAATCAACGAGTCAGGTGGTTCCGCGGAGCAGTCGAGGGATTTCGAAAATATCTTGCCCCGATGCTAACAACAAGCGCACCTATCTTGGTAAAAATCACGTGGCTTTGCTCTGTGATGGTCCCTTTTTTTTCATTCTTACTGGCGCCTATGGTTCCGATATATTTGCGCGCAATTATGGCAGAAAGTGACACTTTGTCGGAATCACTCGAGATTCTGTTCGGCTTGGTGGGCTACATGTGCTTAATGACGCTCTGTGGTGTGATAGCAGTCGGACAACATCTCGTTTCGCGCAAGTCCGAGTGGACAGGGATAACCCGATCAGAGGTCTAGTAGAGGAGAGAATATGTCGTGAATGGAGTACGTAAGTGGCTTGCGGTTTCATTAACCTTCAGCGTAATCTCAATACTTGCACTGCTACTGCTCACGATCACGCCGGGCCAACTGCGTAGCCTCATACAAATCCATCCGGCTTTCTTGACTGCCGCGTTAGTTGTTCAGTTCTGTTCTTGGCTTGTCTGGAGCGCCCGAGTGAAGATCATGGCAGAAGCGCTCGGAGGCGAGGTCCCGTTCAAGAAATCAGTCGAGATAGTATTGTCAAATCTGTTTGCCGCGGCAATCACCCCCGGGCACGTCGGTGGGGAGCTCACTAGAGTGCAGTTGTTGAGACGCTGTAACCTCTCTGTGGGCGATGCCTCTGCTGTCGTTCTAGGAGAGAGAATGTTGGATGCACTTTTCTTAGGCATAGCCGCGCCAATCGGATTTCTGTTATTTACTCATTACGTCCAGACCAGCACGGGACTGATCGCCCTTTTTGGCAGCGTAGCCTTAATTTTCGGTATACTCTTTTTCACCCTCCTCTACGTTGTCTTAAAGCCAAGCAAAATGAAGACTCTCGTTGGAAAAGCACGGTGGTTGTTCGTCAAAGTCAGAGGCGCTGATAAGGCTGACATATCGATGCAAAAATTCTTGCGAGAGATCGATGTATTTCACAATAGCTCTAAACTGTACCTGAAGGATGAACGACAAGCTTTAGCCAAAGGTTTTCTTTTTACGACGACGTTTTGGCTTCTTCAGTTTTCCATTGCTTCTCTTATACTCGTTGGCCTCGGATCACAACCGTGGATTTTAGCTTCGTTTTCTGCCCAAACAGTCCTAATGATGATCGCCACGATCCCGCTTACTCCAGGAAACAGCGGCATAGCTGAAGTGAGTACTGCAACGATTTATTCAGCCTTCGTGAGCACCTCAGTGTTGGGTATCTTCATTCTAGGGTGGAGAGTCATCACTTATTATTTGAATATAGTCGTAGGCGGGCTAGTCAGTATAAGGGTCTTACAAGGTCGTGCCGTGGTAGAGGGAGCAGTTGACGGGGTCAACTAAGAAGCACAAAGATGGTTCAATGCCGTGGGGCGAGAACTGTCCACTTGATGAGCACACCATCCCCTACTTGACGGATTTGTTTCAGTTTGAGCTTAACGAAGTCAGAAGTCAAACCATCGCCCTTGACGAGCGTCGGCGCTGAACTGCCCCCGATTATAATATTCCACACATAGGTGTAGATTTCATCAACCAATCCAAAACTTAGAAGAGCGAAATTGAGCGTTGCGCCACCTTCCACCAGAACAGAATTTACCCCCCGATCTTTCAAACTCGCAAGGAGCGCAGCCAGATCCACCTTGCTTTCTCCAAGAACAATTATCTCAGCCTTTGTGTCGAGTTCTTTGACCTTATGACGAGGAGCTTGTTGTGCCACCGCTATCAGCGCGTTTGGCCCCAGAATTGCCGCAGTTACTGGAGTTCGTGCGTTGCTATCAACGACGATTCGCAGCGGATTCTCAGTTCTCCCCTGATTTACTCGCTCGCGCTTAAGTACATCCGACTTAATAGTCAGCTTCGGATCGTCCGCAAGTACGGTTCCGACCCCGACCATGACCGCGTCGGTACCTGCTTTTAGCTCATCAACGCGTTGCATGTCCTCTTTTCCAGAGATTCGTACCTGTTTTCTAGCTACCGTCGAGATTTTACCGTCAGCACTCATAGCTGCATTAATAAAGACAAATGGTCTCATTGATTCGCCCCAGCTGATCAATCTATATTTACTTGTGGTTCATATCCTATACCATAACAGCATGCTAAAATATGAGTTTGTTGAGCACACAGCCGATATAACTTTTAAAGCTTACGGAGGAGGTTTGAACGAACTATTGGAGAATGCGGCAGAAGCTCTCGAAAGCACGCTTGTTCTGCTTGAAGGCGTGGCGCTCAGAGAGACCGCCACCATCGAGATGACCTCTGACTGCTATGACAACTTGCTCTACGACTGGCTTACGGAGCTCCTCATCACGTTCGAAGTCGAACGCTTTGCTGTCAAGAAGTGTATGGTCAAGATTATAGGTTTGTCGTTGACTGCAGAGTGCAGGGGCGAAAGAATCGATCCAAACAAACACATATTCTATAAAGAAGTGAAAGCGGTAACATATCACAATCTATAGGTAAAGAAGAATGACGTCTACCACGCAGAAATAACGCTCGACGTATAGGAGGTTGGATGACGCTAACAGAACTAGTACGGCAAGATGAATATGTTTGGGAAGTTCCAAAGAGCACAGCACGGGGTATGCATGTTCCTGGGCGAATCTTCTTGTCAGAAGCTCTCGCAAGATACCTCGAGCCTGGAGCGATACAACAGGTGGCTAACGTCGCGACGCTTCCTGGAATTCAGCAGTGGTCGCTCGCGATGCCAGATGTGCATACCGGTTACGGCTTTCCCATCGGCGGTGTTGCCGCTTTCGACGCAACCGAGGGTGTCCTCTCCCCAGGAGGAGTCGGTTTCGATATAAACTGCGGCACTAGGCTTTTGGCAACGACACTGTTTAAGGAAGAAATTGAGCAAAAAATTGATGAATTGCTAACCGCCTTGTTTCAAGCGATTCCGTCAGGACTCGGCTCAAAAGGACGGCTGCGGCTCTCCGAAACAGAGCTAAACAACGTATTCTCGAGCGGCGCAAAATGGGCCGTCAATCAAGGATATGGACAGACCACAGATCTTACGCATTGCGAGAGCAATGGTTGTTTGGATGATGCAGATCCCTCAAAAGTGAGTCCGCTGGCGAAAAAGAGGGGCAAGCCACAACTTGGGAGTTTAGGAAGCGGAAATCATTTCATAGAGATTCAATGCGTTGATCAGATTTGTGAGAAAAAAGCCGCGAACTTGTTTGGTTTGAAAGAGGGGCAAGTCTGCATAATGCTCCATTCAGGGTCACGGGGGGCAGGCCATCAAATCTGCACAGATTATTTGAAAGTGTTTCAAGGGGCGAGTCGTAAGTATGCTATCAGACTTCCCGATAGGCAACTTGCGTGTGTTCCTGCAGATTCGCCAGAGGGCCGAGATTATTTCGGCGCTATGGCAGCAGCTGCCAACTATGCGTGGACAAATAGACAAGTGATGTCGTTTTGGGTGCGAAATGTAGTTGAGCAGAAGTTTGGCGCAACTGCAACCCTAGTGTACGATGTTGCGCACAATATCGCTAAGCTGGAAAAACATTCCGTCGGAGAAGAGCGTAAAGAAGTGTATGTGCACCGCAAAGGCGCTACGAGGGCATTCGATAAAGACGCAAGCTACGGAATCGGGCAACCAGTGCTCATACCCGGAAGCATGGGAACCGCTTCATATGTCCTACACGGCACAAAAAAAGCAATGACCGCTTCGTTCGGTTCAACATGCCACGGAGCAGGTCGTGTTCTCAGCCGCAAATCCGCGAGAAGCTCAATGACTTGGAAAATGGTTACAGAAAATCTGCGGCAAAAACACATCGCGATAAAAACGGATGATCTAGCGGCGGTGCCAGAAGAGGCGCCGGAAGCTTACAAGCCGATAGATGAGGTCATTGACGTCGTTTCGAAGCTCGGCATTTCGAAAGCCGTTGCACGGCTCACCCCCATAGGTGTCATCAAGGGTTAACGCGAGCGATCGTAGTTCTTATGCCCGATCAAATTGGACAATGGCCTTATCTAATGATCTACAAGCGCGTTCAGCGATAATTTTATGGATGATTGTGGCCACATATTAATTGGGCTAGCTCGGATGGCTCGGCGTCATCTGCGACCCAAAAACGTCGATAAGTGGGGAGCGAAGCAGAAGGGAGGCATTTTGACAGTTTGACCATCTCACAATTCAGACGACGAAATTCCGTCCTGCGGGGTCAACGGCGTTATGCCACTGGTTGGAGAATCAGTGGTATACCCTCACCGTGAGCATCGGTTCAGGCCCGGAAGGGAGCAAACCTATCGCGGACGCGTGACGCTCGGAGGGGTGCGGAATAGAGAACGAGTTGGGAGCTCTGACAAGCTGCGAAGTGACGACCTTTCTGTGGGCCCATATCGTATTGTTGGGGTAGCCAAGCTTGGTCTACGGCGCTGGTTTGCTAAACCAGTGTCCCCCCGGGACTCGTGGGTTCAAATCCCACCCCCAGCGCTTACTGCGCGTTCCATTTTGGCTAAGCTGCAGCGATCCTTCGAGCTATCGCAAAAAAACGCATTTAGCGAGCCTACTTATAAATACGATGATAGGTTAAAAAAACACACACGCGAGGTATTGATGTGCCCAAGGGTGACACAGAATCGGCAGAACAAGAAATCAAGTACATAGTAAGAATCGCCCAAACAGATCTGGACGGCAAAAAACCAGTCCAGTACGCGCTAACGGGATTGAAAGGCGTTGGGATACGAACAGCGCGGATTCTAACTCAACGCGCCAGCATAGACCCCAACGACAGCATGGGCTACCTGGACGATGAACAAGTAGAGCGGTTGAGGGAGTCAGTTGCTAACTTTAATCAGAACATTCCTACGTGGATGTTCAACTACCGGAAAAGCCCCGTTACTGGCGAGAACCAACACCTGCTTGGATCTCAAGTGGACTTGACGCTTCGAGAAGATCTTAATCGAATGAAAAAGACACGAAGCTACACCGGCATTCGCCACGAGCGGGGGCACAAAGTCCGCGGACAGAGGACCAAATCGACCGGACGGAGAGGTGCAACCGTCGGTGTCCAGCGCAAGAAACGCTAGTCGAAAAAGGTGCGAATTATGGGGTATCCAGGTAAAAGCAGAAAAACGTTTGATACGCCAAGTCACCCATGGCAGGGAGCAAGAATCAGCGCGGAAGCTGAGCTCGTCAAGACGTACGGGTTGAAGAACAAAAGAGAGGTCTGGAAAGTCGCCACGACGTTGAGGAAATATCGGCGTGAGGCACGGAAATTGCTCTTCGACATTCAAGAGGCTGGCGAGCGCGGCGAGCACGCCAAGTTTGAGACGGAAAAATTCCTCGACAGATTGAGGCGCATAGGACTCATCAAACACGACTCATCGTTGGATGACGTACTGACGCTCGCAAGCGAGGATTTGATGGGAAGACGGCTGCAGACGCAAGTACATAAGCAAGGTTTTGCCAATTCAGCGAAGCACGCGAGGCAACTAGTTGTTCACGGACATATCGCGGTCGCCGGACGAAGGGTGACCGTGCCAAGCTATATTCTCCAAACAAGTGAGCAGGAACTGGTCGGGTACTACGATGGATCGCCGCTCCGTCAAGTTGGCGATTCCGAAAAGCAAGCGAGCAGTGGAGCGTGATGTAGATCATGGCTGAGAGAAAGTGGGGAATGGCACACATCTTTGCATCGTTCAACAACACGATCATCACCATCACAGATTTGAGCGGGGCTGAGACGATAGCAAAATCATCAGGTGGCATGGTAGTCAAGCAAGATCGTAACGAAAGTTCGCCTTATGCTGCTATGCAGCTTGCCACGAGCGCAGCTGAACAGGCACTCGACAAAGGTGTGATGGGTGTTCACGTAAGGGTTAGAGCACCAGGTGGAAACGGACAGAGAAGCCCGGGTCCCGGAGCACAAGCTGCGATTAGAGCACTCTCAAGAGCTGGATTAAAAATAGGGAGAATAGAAGATGTGACCCCCATCCCTCACGATGGCACACGATCGCCTGGAGGCCGGCGGGGACGCAGGATCTAAAGGTTCCTGGTACAATATGGATTTAGAATTTCTCGAGCTTACAGACAGCCAAGCGCGTTTCATAATCTCAGGCACAGCACCAGCGTTTGTGAACAGTATCAGACGAAGCGTGATAGCTGACGTCCAATCGATGTCGATTGACGATGTGAATTTCTACAACAACACGTCCGTCCTCTTCGACGAGATGTTGGCACTTCGTTTGGGACTTATACCACTCACAGGGGGGGAGCACTATGTTTCTCAGTCGGAGTGTTCCTGCGACGGAGATGGGTGTTTTCAGTGTCAAGTGTCCCTAACGCTAAACGTGCAGGGGCCGGCCACAGTCTACTCAAGGGATTTGACGTCGGCCGACGCCGAAGTGGTTCCCGCTGACGGCAATATACCGATCATTAAGCTTTTCAAAGGTCAAGAATTGCTGCTTGAAGCAATTGCACGAAAAGGTAGCGCCAAGAACCACGCGAAATTCCAATCGTCAATCGCCACAAGTTACAAGTATTTGCCAAAGTTTTCTATACACGAATGCAACGGATGCAAGGAGTGCGTCGAAGCCTGTCCAAAGCGCATCATACAATACAAAGATGGATCAGTGCACGTCATTGACGAGCTTCAATGCACCCTCTGCAATTTATGCGTCGAAGCGTGCGACGCGGGAGCGATTACAGTAACTGGCGATCCGCAGTCCTTTGTGTTCTATACAGAGTCCGACGGTTCAATGAGCTGCAAAGATCTGCTGCTGACTTCAGTTGAGTCTTTGATGAAAACGGCGAGCGAATTAGCGGATTTTCTCGGAACGTTTGCATAGGCGGGGGTTGCCAAGCCAGGTCAAAGGCGCTAGGTTGAGGGCCTAGTCTCATAGGAGTTCGTGCGTTCAAATCGCACCCCCCGCATTTTTGATCAAAAATGCCCGATAGGAGATAGCATGGCAAAGCAAAAAACAGAGAAGGCCAACCCACAGTTAATACTGCTGAGAGAGAACCTCAAGGCGTACGCGAAAGAGCATCAAGCAAACGTTTGGAAGGAGCTCGCCAGAAGGTTGGAAGCACCTTCTAACAACTATGCCAAAGTGAATTTGAGCCGCCTAAACCGATACACGAATGCAGGCGACGTCGTCATAGTCCCAGGCAAAGTCCTTGGTGCCGGATCAATCGACCATCCGATATCTATCGGTGCGCTCAATTTCAGCGAAAACGCGCGGCTAAAACTCCTTGCGGCAGCAGGAACCGTTGTGACGATCGACGAAATCATCCAAGGATCTCCAAAAGGCAGCAACGTAAAGATTATACGGTGATATATATAGGAGTGGTGAATTTGTGACAGTAATCGATGCTAACGGTTTAATACTCGGGCGTCTCGCCAGCATAGTAGCTCATAGGTTGTTGTCAGGAGAAGAGATAGATATCATTAATGCAGAAGGAGCAGTCGTCTCAGGGTCGCCAGAGACCACCATATCAAAGTACAAAACGATGCGGAAAAAAGGTTCTAAGGAAAAAGGACCGTATTTCCCCAAGCGTTCGGATATGATTTTGCGGCGAACCATTCGCGGGATGTTGCCTTATAAGAAAGCTCTCGGCAAGGCGGCGTTCGGTCGACTTCGAGTTTATATGGGGACGCCAGCTGAGCTATCGAAAGTCGAGGCAGAAACACTCGAAAACGCGCACAAATCGAAATTAAGCACCATCAAAGTCACTGAATTAGCGAAGATTTCCCAAAGACTGGGAGCCAAAAAATAAGGTGAGACAATTGGGGAAAAAAACAATTTGCTCAAGCGGCAAACGCAAAACATCAATCGCACGGGCATCATTTAAAGAAGGACACGGCGTTG
>JBAXDW010000029.1:0-11812 GCA_037140755.1 Methanobacteriota archaeon | reverse complement strand
ATGTAGGCGGTCTCCTTCTTGGCATTGAGGATATTCAGGCCCTTCTTGCCTTGCCGGATGAGATCGAGAAGCCTGGCGGCCGCCTCATATTTGAGATCACCCCTCTCCGGAGCCAGGTACTCGCTGCTCGCGGCTCCGTAGAGTTTCTCGACAAGGGTGGCTTTCTCGAGCAGGCCCTTCTGCCGGACCAGCTCAGTCTCATCTATGATTCCCTTGTCTCTTGCCGCCTCCAATGTGATGATCACGCCCTTGGTATTGTCTCTGTAGCCGGCATGAACCTCTACCTCCAGGACGGGTATGTCCAGGTCGGCATTGAGCACACCGATCGCAAAAACCGTTCCTTTTGGTTCAAAGTCATCGATTTGCACGCAATACCTCCCCTCACATGCGCGCAGGTACCGTCGAGCGCCTTCGATCGTCAGGGCAAGGGTCTGATATTTGCCGGTGATAGTTGCGAGACGCCGTCCGCGGTCCGAGGCATAGTAGGTCGGGAAAAACCCGCGGATTTTTGGATTCTCTGGAAAGATAGCCTCTGATGCGTGCGGGCCAAATTGGAAGTCAGCGAGATCCCTCATGTAATCAAACCGCAAATCGCGCCACGCAGGTGAACACGCGTCAATAAGTTCTTGCGCGACCGCGTGTAAGCGCTGGAGGGATGCGGAACTGAGGATGTTCTCATTGTTGACGGTATGGACTACGTTGATTCCCAGTGGCTCAGCGGCAGCATCACAGATCTGTCGATAGGGGCCACTTACGTGTGCAACAACGCTTTCAAAGGCATTAGTCGAAAGGTATTGACTGAGGCGCCCGATCACCCTCTCTCGCTCGTCGCACGTCCATTTGCCGGTGACGGGTATGTCATAGTTGCTTGCAGGGTACGTAATCTCGAGGCTGCGTGGAACAACGCCGATAGGCGACGTGATTATAGCCTCGTTAAGATACTGGCGTAGCTTATCGAGATGTGCAAGGATAATCCTATGAGACCGCGAGCGAGAGTAAGGTTTTCGCGCAGAACACGGAAGCAGAAGGAGGGCGCCGTCCCTTCTCTGAAGGCGATCGATGACGCGCTCGCCAAACCGGCGTATGTCTGGCCTGTTGAGAGATTCTTGAGAACACGCGAGCAGTGTAGCCGTCCGTACGATCGGCGATCGCTGCTCAAAGTAATTGTACTCGTCGTCGAGCAATCGCAAAAGCGCTGTTAGTGTGGGGGCTGCTCTACACCTCCCCTCCACAAGCTCCCTTAGGGTCCCACGTTCGATATTCTCGGCTATCTTGTTGAGCTCTGCTTTGAGGGCTTTTTTGTTATGGTCAGACGCTAATGTCACTCTGTGCTCGAACGAGAGTTCCGTCACGTTAGCACCATTGCAGGCGTCGCAAAAACATGGCCTACGCGAAACCTCTTCAAAACGCCGTTCGCCGTCGGCATCGAAAAAGTACCCTTCGCGTGCCTTGACCTCTGCCATAATGGAATCAACAAGATCAACGCCTGCGTATACCAGCAAGCTCACGTTCTTTGGCGTCGCCAATGCCGGCACGTACAGCGCTGAATCAGGATTAGCCAATTTTCTGGCTCCCAAGAGCGCTTTTGTCAGGCCACGCGGATCATCGCGGAATCTTGCTGCGCCTGCGAGGATGACTACATCAGCATCGATTTGTTCTACACTAGTCTTTTCTTGAGCAGCGACGACCGTTACGTCGATTTCAGCCTTGTGAATCGTCAATTCCTTTAGGAAATTAAGTTCTTCTTTCGACTCGAGGCTACGAGGCGTAGTGAGCTCTTCGTCTCGCCAACTGAGCTTTCCTAAGCGGGCAGCACCGTCACGTTGTGTTACCTCGAACAGGCGCGTCATGTTTTCTCACAAGGGCAAGAGCTTTGCGTAAGAGCTAAGCTCGATCAGGTCGTCGCGATTCCACTTGTCATCATAGGCGAAGGTCGCTTCAAGGTTTTTGGCTCTAATCAGCTCTATCAGATTTCTTACGGCAGATTTGGTCGAGGCATAGTCTGGATCGGGGACTTCAGACTGGCCGATAGGATACGTTTCTGCAAGCTCTTGCGGATAAGGACCAAAAGGGGCTTTCATAAGCAGGGTCGTGTCAAACTCGTGTTCTATATCTCGGGTCTTCTTCCTGTTGGTCGTAACGAGCACGCGGCCGGTCAGTTCAAGGTTGTTAAGCTTTTTCAAGAAGCGTGCTACGTCCGGCCGCTCAGCGGATTCCGTACTCGTGTAGAGAAAAGAACTCTTCAGCGGTTCGATGGGTTCAAAGGACGCGCACCTTTTTTGGATCGTTCGGAGGGCTTGTAAAAGCGCAGGATACTGGCATCGCCTTTCAACCAGCTCCCAGAGTTGCCCGTCACTTATCGCTTGCTTGACAGTTTTGAGCTCAGCAAATGACACCCAAAGGTTATGCTCGGCAAGTTCCCGTTCCGTGAGTTTTGGATCCCCCGCTGCGCAGACTGGACAAGAACACGGCAAATAAGCTAAGTTTTGGAGTTTGTGAGTGCCGCTTGCCGTCAGATACCGCCCGCCTCTCGCGTAGAGTGCGTAGGCGGCCGAATCGAACAGATCGCAGCCTAACGCTACCGCGAGAGCAAACATCATAGGATGTCCAGCTCCAAACAGATGAATGGGCTTATTCAACGCCAATCCTGCCTTGCAAGCCATAATGACGCTGCTCAGATCAGCATACCGATATGATTCCATAAGAGGAACGACGGCACCGATCGGGTAAACGTCCGCACCGAGCTTGCTGAGCAGCCGCGCGTGCCGTTCTCTCAAGTCGAGGTGCGTGGACCCTTGGATAGGCGCTGCTAAGAGCATTTCGGCTCCGCAGCATTTTTTAGCCTCCAAAATCCGCTCCAGCGTCACGTTGAGTTCTCTGAGTGCCCGTTCAAACGGAACGTCAGGAGGCGTAGGTATATCAATTGGAGTTCCGATGTCTGACCCTATATCGCGCTGGAAACCTACTATCTCTTCAGAGTGAATTTCTAAGCTCCCATATGTGGAGAGTTGAAATGACCCGGAATCAGTCATTATCGGCCCGTTAAATCCGAGCACCTTGTGAATCCCTTCAGAGAGCGCCGCTTCCTTCAAACGCGGATTCCGGTAGACGATATATGCGTTGGTCATGAGCGCTGTAGCCCCGAACTGACGCATCTCCTCAGGCGCAATGAGCGCTACGTTTGGATTTACGACCGGCAACAGGGCCGGGGTTTCGATCGGTCCGTGTGGCGTATCAAGCTTGCCAATACGCCCGAATACGTCCTTGTGCGTGATTTCAAATCGGTCAGTCATCGCCACCTCGTGGCATGACGATGATCTCCCTGACGCGCGCATCGAAAAAGTTGTTCATGTGTGCTGGACGTATCACTATCGCGGTGTCAGAGCCACTACCCGTGCCACCGACGGCGATAACGTCTTCAACAGGTATTGCGCCTGCATCAGCTGCCATGATCGCTATCTCCACACATACTTTGAGTCCGTGTCCGAGCAAGGAGCGAAGAGCTTCTGCGATGGTCTCAACACGTGAAATGCCACCGAATTTCCTAGAGATACTCCTTTCAATTCCTGAAAGCACATGCGATTGGGTTAATACCGTAACTCCTTCTCTTTCGAGCATTTTTCTTGTCCGCGCCAAAACGCTGCGCGCCTTCTTGACCGAAGCCTGTATGGTGCGTTACAACGACCAGTTCTGCTTTGTTTTCGAGCGCAGCAGCAAATTTCATCGCGGTGGCGCCTGTCGTGCTAGCCACAACGACTCGCTTCAGACCGCCCCTAGCAATGTAGGTCTTGACGGCGTCGATGACATCCTCTGTGTTTTGGGGGCCGTGCCTCTCTAGATAAATGATTTGTTCTTTTCGCATTGCGCATCCCTCTCTTTATCCCACAAAGAGAAGCTCAGCGTTAGGACCCGTGGGTCTTTACCACATCTTTAAGGATTCCAAGGATCTCTCTCGAGAACATATCGGCAATATCTCTTCCGATCGAAAGGCTTTCGTCTGGTTCGATGCCGAACGACGTTAGGCTTGTAATAGCGACACCTTTGGGCGTCCCGCTTGTTGTTATATTAATCCCAAGATGCATCTTCTCGCTGGCTATGCTTGCCGTCGCAATGCTCACTGTGAGCTTCTCGTCTGCAATGTAGAGATCATCGCCAGATCTCGTAGTCTCGATACCGTACATGTTTAGCACGGCTTGCGCGGAAATAACGAGCAGTCGTTGCAACAAGTAGGAGATGAGCATGTTTCCTGGACTGTCGAAACGTTCAATGATGAGATGGAGGACATCGTCTCCGGTTATTTTCATCTTTCCACGAATATCTTCGCAGTCTTTCATACGTTCTTCCGAAACGTCCATGCCGCCCCTAAAAACGAGAATGCAATCGCCGAGTGTGCCGTAATGTTTGTAACCCCACAAAGGTTCTATTTGCGATCCATCGTAAAACACGGGTTCTTCTATGACCTCAACGAGCATACCTCATACTCTTTTTCTGAACTTAAATACTAATGGTTGCAAGGGTTAACACATATAAAACTTAGAAACAAACCTGTTTATTGTGAAAATTATTGGCTTTTCGTCTCTAAAAGAGACGTTACTAGCGTATCCTTCCATGGAGCTGCTTCCGCTCTCAGGTAGACTCTCGTTTGGAATCGGCAGGCGAACCTGCATCGGTAAGTGGCAGGCTGGGGTGTATCATCCGTGCGATAGTGAAGAAGTCCCTGTGTGCGGGAGTTGCCGTGAGTTTAATGCCTGCGCAATTTGCACAGGGACGTGCCTGAAGGACGAAAAAACGTGTTTAGAAGAGCACGCGGTATACGTCGCACTATTTAGACCCGACATTTTTAAGATAGGCGTTACGAAAGCCAGCCGACTTAATGACCGGCTGCGAGAGCAAGGTGCAGATGTGGCTGCAGTAGTGGACTATGTCTTAGATGGCGAATTAGCTAGAAAACGCGAGCGTGAACTGCAGGGGTGTTACGGGATCAAAGGGACAGTCCGCCATTCTCAAAAAATGCTCCTTGACACTGAACTCGATTGGGTAGCTTGGGAAGCAATGAAAGCAAAGATGGACATTCTTGATGAGATTAAGCTTTGCTATTTTAATTTGCCGCTCTGGATGCGGCCCTTGCAGGTGAAGAATATGCTCCTGGGCCGCGTCATTGGAGTAAAGGGGCGTCTAGTCGTCTTTGAAAAAGACGCGACACTATACGGCTTTGACCTCAATTATATCTTAGGCGCAGAGGTGTTTTCGATTAGAAGCTCAAAGAGGCAGCTATCGCTTAACACATCCTAAGGTCATTGTTTCAGATTCAAGTGGTCTTGGCGTACCTTTTTATCACAGAACTCTGTGCTACGCTCCGCGAGCCAGTGAAAGTTTTTTTGATTGGAATCGGCACACTGAAAAGTGGGCCGAGATTGAAAGGGGTGCCACTAACAAAAGGAATAGGCTGTAAGGACGTAGCTGCTGTGCTCTGTCAACAAGGGGTTGGTTGGATATAACGACCCTGTCGTGAGACGAGGACGAGCGAGTTATTAGGGTCATTATCGGATGTCCTGCAGCAGGGCGCTGCCACGAAAAATGAGGGAGTTATCAAAAAGTGCTAGCGTACACGCTGGCCGTTCACACGTAGAGATAAGACACGCACAAATAGCGGCCGCTAGTATTTTCTTTTGTGCATAATCCTAGTCTATTGCGTGGCAATATTGAATGCAGTCGTAACTCCTTAGCTGCATCCGACCACTGACTGCGGGCTCGAAAATCGCTGTGTGCGTGGCGGCCTTAATCATTTCATAATATGTATTTTGTCTGAGTTTTGCTGCCTTGTTGCAAAACTGCTATCACGTATTGTTTTAATCTAGAAGTCAATTCGTGGGAACTGACCACACTCAGGGATCCTCGGTTAAGAAGAATTTTTGGACAGTCGGACAAGTGACGCGTCCTAGCGGAAATTTACGGCCACTAAATCGATAAAAGAAGCGAATAGACGAGCCCGTTTGGGCCTAGTTACTCAATCGCCCCCACTGACGAACCATATAAATCCCCGGATCCTATCCTAAAATGACTTTTGAGCGTGGACTCGGTAAACAGTTTTGTGCTGAAGCGTCGTTGTTCGCAGCTTTATCAAGTCGGACTGGGTTTAGAATTTGATTGTTTTTTTGTATGAATCAGTGTATGTCAACGTGGACGGTTTCGCGGCCTGAGGCACTTCGAACACCATGACTCCTGATACTTTGTCTCTGGGTTGTGTCAGACAAAGCAGAATGACGTTCCTGCAGCCGCGTGCAAGATCCCAACAAGACAAAATCGTTCAACAACAAGCTCTCTGCAGTGATTAACGATATCGATGCGGGCAAGCATCTTCGAGCGTGTATTCCAAGGGCCCTACTTTTTTCTCCTGACATCTTTAACAAAAATCCCGATGAAAATCAGCACTATGCCTGCAATGATACTAATAACGTTTAGGACGCCAGCTATATTAAGCGCAAATCCACTTACTGAGATACCATACGCAGCGCTTCCGACAAAGAAGAGACCCACCACGATTAATAATATCCTAATACCCAAATCCCGTACCATATTTACTCCTCCTTTCGTCGTTCGTTATCCAAGAAATTAACTATTTGTGAGTGCAATACTGGCTGACGTGGCTTAAGTGTTGTCGTTTAACTGCGGCCCATCTTTTATCGTGTGATGGCTCGAAAAATAAGGAAGTTATCAAAACTGCGTCAGTGCGCGCATTGCACGCGAGCACATTGAGAGAAATACCCTCTAAACGGTTGCGCGAGCACCAATCGTAGCACTTTAGCCGCATCCGAGCACTGACAATGGTCTCGCGAAAATCGCCGCGATCATTGGCTGGCTAACAGTCCCGAGCACGCGAGGTGCGCTTACGCTTCCCTTTCAATGGGCTCTCGCACTCGGCATGGTCGTAGCAATCCTATATTGCATTGGATTAATTGGGACCACTCAACAGCACCGCGGAGGTCCGCTTGTCGTTTGTGTGACCGTGGAAATTGATTCAATCGACATCGTCTCTGGTCTGATAACTGCATCGATTAACGCGTTATACGCGGCTGGAGGTTAATCTTTCTTGCTTTGGTGTTCGGAACGGCTTGCGCAGCTTATTGGCAATACGCTTGAGCATACATTCCGTGACAACTCCTTTCGAGTGTATTCTTTCGACACCTCGTCTAGAAGAGTTTTTATTTCTCCTAGTTATTACAGCAAGGTTTTCCAGTCGTAGTTCTGTGCGTGAATCGTTGCTCTCCATCGCGCGGTAAGGCTTGCAAGGTAGTAATCCTTAGCTAGCTCTTCCTGCGACTTGCGCGTAGTCGCGCGCGGCTTATCACAACGATTAAGGTGCTCAATGCGATCTGAACAATTATGCTAGCTGTTGAGTGTTGCCCAGACCTTTTTGCCGAAGGTGCGCTGCCAAATCACGAGCTTTTTGAAATTCACCGCAGCAAAAGCTCGCTTCACCGCGCAAAAGTGGGTTATAGCTATCCAATGATTCGGTTACCTCAAACATTCTCAAAACTCGCTGGACTGTCGAAGCTCATCTGCCAAACAGTTTACGATGGAGCGCTAGCCTCTCTCGTTGTTGTTTCTAACAGCACAGTTGCAGCAAAAAGTGCTGAGCGATCGGAAAACGCTAAAGTCAACGTTAAATCCCTCCGCTTTGACATGGCGGAGGTCGCGGTTCCGAATCCGGCCGAGACATTGTTCTTTTTACAATCGGCCACACTAGATCAGTTAGAAGATGATTCCATCCAAACTTTTATTTAGCCGCTATATTATTTCCCCATTTATAGAAATCGTGTAATCTTTAACTATTATGTTTTTTTGGGCTTTTTCCAGTGCCCTTTGGACTATAATCTCAATACCCGAGCAGCAGGGCACTTCCATATGAACAATGGAAATCGATTTTATATCCTGTTTCTGGAAGATTTCAGATAATTTATCCACATATTCTTCTATGATTTTATCCAGTTTGGGACAGAGAATTATCAAAACCTTATCCTTTAGGAATCTTTGATGGAAATTAGTATAGGCAAATGGGGCGCAATCGGCCGCCAATAAAAGTTCAGCATTTTTCAGGTAAGGTGCATTGGGGTTTAAAAGCTGCAACTGTATGGGCCAATTTCCGAGTTCTGAAGTTAACATCACCTGCTTATGAGGCTGATTGTCAGATCTAATTAAATCCCGCGTCATTGAACCGGGACAACCGCAGGCCAATGGTTTTTCTTCATAATCTGGAATTTCGATGCTATTTTCCTTCAAAAAGTCAATGGCCTCATTTACAAGATCCTCTTGGCCATGTTCCTGAAGATGCTGCAGGCGGGCTTTTATAACATTAGGTCCTGCTTTTGCGATATTTCCCATAACCTTGCACTCATCATAAGGTTCGGCTTCTCTCGTTTCAATTTCTATAGCGCCCTCCGGGCAATCCCCGATGCAGGCTCCTAAACCATCACAGAATAAATCACTTAAAACTCTGGCCTTCCCATCAATTATCTGTAAGGCACCTTCAGGACATCCAGTTACACAACTGCCACAACCAGTACATCTTTCCTCATTAATTCGGATAATATCTCTTTTCAAAACATTCACCCATATCCGCCGTTTTATTGAATTTTTGGGATTATTTGCCCCATATCATTGTTGAGATAATAGGAATAATCCTATATATATGAAAATAAGCTGATAAAATTACCGCACATGTAGAAAATATGTTTAATTTACTCTTTCTTTTGTTTTTAGTTATGTTCATATTCTGCCAGATATTTGAAATATTCATCCCCAGATATGGCCAGACTAAGGAAGACAAGCTGGTATTCTTACTAATAACCATTCTGGCGTGAACACCGGTAGTTTATGGTACTTGACCCTGGGCACTGCCACACCAAAGCCGTCAATTGAGCCTTTGTCGGCGGCGAGGATTATGGCGAGAAACAAGCACAACAAGAGCAAAAAGTTGCACAACTCTGAAATTGTGAACGACGCTGGTTATTCAATGATTCTTGTTCAAGTTAGGGTGCTTCGATTTACCTAAAAAAGAACCCTGCAGAAGTACTTCAGGGATTGAAAAAATTCTTCCATCATCTCTCAATGGTGTTCCGCATTTTTCAGGAATCCCTTTTGTGCATGAACTTGGGCCCGGTCCAGTTCCAGTCCCCAAGGAGGTGCATAGCCGCCGGAACCACGTAGGTACGGACAAACAGCGCATCAACAAGGATTGCGAATCCAAGGGCGAATCCGAACTCCTGGATCATTGGTGCGGATGAGAACATCAACGTGCTGAAAGCTCCGGCCATGATGAATCCGCAGATCGTAATTATTGCGCCTGATCGCTCAACCGCGTAGGTAATTGCCTCATCATTAGACTTCCCTTTCATCACGTTCTCTCTAATACGGGTCGTCAGAAGAATATCGTAGTCCATCCCGAGTCCGAGACATACCACAAACAGGAATATAGGAACAATCCACGTCACAGGTATGCCCAGCAGTCGATCGAAGAGCAGGAAGGTGAGTCCCAATGTCCAGACGACGGTCATTACGATCGTTACTATAGAGCGAAGCGGCGTCAGATATGACTTCATGACAAAGAACAGCAAGAGAAATATTAGGACGACTACTCCGATCTCGATCCACACGAATTCAGAAGTCGTCGTCTGTGAGGTGACGAAGAGCGATACGGCACTCCCAGTGACCCAGCAGTTGGTCACCACGTCACTGTAAGTAATACCGAAATCATCGACAATGTCCTGTATGCCCTTGATAGTGTCGAACGAACGTTGAGACAGCGGCTCATCTTTCGTGACGGTAGTTATCTTTGCATAGTTGAGGGTTCGGGCTCCCGTAGAATTGTTGACAGGGCCTCCGAGCGACCCTCCGAGGAAGTTGAGGATGTAGTCGATCGACTGTACTTTATAGGCGGCAGGAAGCTGGCTTGCAAGAACGGTTGACACAGCGGCCTTTAGTAAATCTGACGGCACGGCCTGCAATGCTGTGGACTCATTTCCATAGAGGGAAACGAGCCGTGCCCAGCTAGTCGGTCCGTAGGCGAGGCCCACGTTCTGACGCTCATCGGTCATGATTGTCTTGGCGAGCGAATCGGTCAAGTTGAGATATCCACTCGCGGAGCGGTTCCAGATCAATAAGGGTATGGTGGTGTTTGCCAATGTCATAGAGGATGTCGTCGCGATCGACTTGTTAAATTCAAGAACAACATACGTGGGCATGATTACCCCGCCGTTGGTGTTCTGCACTATAACGTCGACTCCTTGTTTTGCCTCTCCATTTGGCATGGTGCTAATCATGTTGAATGAAGACGACGAGGTCGTCGCTACATAGGCAAGGGGGATGGTGATAAGGGCGCAAGCGATAATTATTGCCCAAGCGTACTTTATTGCCTGCTTTGCCGAGGTGGCGAAGTACCGCTGCCCAAACCTGGAGAACGTTCCATACAGTCTCTTCATTGCCTTGCTATCCTCTGAAAAAGTCTCTATAGTTGAAGGATAGAATATCCGATCTCCAATGAGCCTGATAATTGAGGGGATTAACGTAAGCGCTGCCAAAAGTGCGATAACTATTCCAGAAGCGAGGACTATCCCCATCGTGCTAATCAAAGAAAATGAACTAAACGACATGACACCGAATCCGATAATGACTGCACATCCGGATATGGTGATAGACTCTCCTGCCCATTTGACCGATTCTCTTAGCGCGAATTCCTCATTTAGGCCATTCTTGCGCTCTTCCCGATATCTTGCAACGATGAAGATGCAGTAATCACAGCCTGCGCCGAGCATTGAAACAAGCACTATGATCTGCGTTATGTAGTAGATATCTACGACACTGCCTAGGAAGAACACGAAGCAGAGCAGTATTCCATAAGCAAAACCGATGACAATCGGCGGGGTGGCGGACGCAACGATCGACCTAAAAAAGAGCCCTATGAGCACAAGGACAAGCAGTATAGTGAACGGATCTATCTTTGATACATCCGAAGCAGCTCCCGATTCGGTGTCGTGTCCGATCGCAGACTGACCTGTTACATAGGTCTTCAGGCCTTCGGTGTTGGCATTCGATACGAGCGACCGTATCGTGGGCACTTCTGCGTTTGGTTTTTGGTCACCTGAAAAAGTGATAAGGTACATGTGTATGCCGGATTTTGACACACTGTCGTTCGAGAACCTGCCAGCAAACGACAAGGTTGCATCATTGCCATATTCTCCCTTTAACTGCGTCGCTAATGATTGTTGGAATTGCTGTATTGAGGCCTCTTCGGCGGCATTGCTGAAAGGAACAACGACAATGGTGGACATCTTGGACGATGCATTCGTAAAGAAATATCCAGAATCGTAGATGAGCTGCATCCCTGCGGCTGACTCAGTTTTCGATCCTCCCATCGACGTTTGGTCATAGTTGAGAACACTGTTAGACTGCATGGCAAACGGGATGGATATCAGCAGTGCTACCACCCAAAAGGCGACGATCGCCTTGGGGTGCTTAATGATCGTGTTTGCTAATCGTTCGAACAAACTTACATCGGTCATGTTATGTTGGTCGTTGTCATTTCGTCAGTTGATTATTTAATTTTTGGGGAAGCACAAACTACGAGTTTCAATATTTGACAGGGTGCAGAAAAATGACTCAAGGAGTGTAGCGAAGCTTAAGCATTGTCTTGAATACGTAAAAGCTGAGGTATAACCTCTTCATACCACAAATGGAGGGGACAACGCTGGTTTGCGATAGTTTTAGGCGATTTGCACGCGAAGGGCATTCAAATCGCTGCCACTGACGAGACCAC
>JBAXDW010000028.1:0-11960 GCA_037140755.1 Methanobacteriota archaeon | reverse complement strand
CCCAGCTGTCGGCCAATCCGTCACCTTTACAGCCACTCTTATGAGTGGCACAACCGGGCTGTCAAAGGCGGTAAAGATCTGGCATACCCTCAATGGGGTGCGCTATGAGGACGGAACGCACACCACCGCTACAAACGGAGTCTATAAGTTCAGTCAAGCGTTTAGCACCAATGGCACGCGCGTCTATCACGCCACGTTTGCCGGTGATAGTCAGTATAAGTCTTCGTCAGGAACTGTCACGGTGAACGTCGCGAAGTCAAATTCGACGCTGTCGCCCAAGTCCGCAGTGACCGACAACGCTACCGTCGGACAGCAGTTTTCTCTTAACGGCTATTTAACGGACCGAAACGGCAACAAGCTCGCCGGGAAGAAAATAGGGATCTACTGGCTCACCTCGGACACCCCATTAGTCGCATGGAAGACCGTTTACACCGACAGCAGCGGCTACTACCAATGCGATGTTTTCTCCGATAAGCTCGCCACAGAGCAGTATCAGGCGAAGTTTGCCGGTGACAGCCAGTACCTACCAGCAGATAGCAAGATATGGACGGTGACGTGGAAGTTTCAGCCGCAGTTGAGCCTGCAGGCTTCAAGCAGTTCGCTTTCGGTCGGGCAGACAGTCACGTTCACCGGGGACCTTAAAAACCAAACTGGATTCAGACCTGGAGAGCCTCTCAGAAATAGGATTGTCACTCTCTACTGGCGTAATGATCCCAACTCGGACTGGAACACAGGGCCAACGACCACCACCGACCAGAACGGCTACTACTCCTTCAGCACTAGCTCTGATGTTGCACAAACCGTCTATTATTACGTATCGTATGACGCAGCCCAGCAAACACCGCCAACACCTCCAGCACTTCCAGACAGCAACATCTATTGGAACGTTGACACCAGCGAGGTTACAGTGACGTGGGCCTGAGACGCCTTTAACGCCACGCGGTCCAACATCGCAACGGCAAACGAACCGTCGAACAATCGATGCCCACTATTGGGCATCTTTTCTTTTATAGGTGAAAAACCGCTCAAATAAATAGCACTACACTCAAAACCCTAAACTTAAGTAAAGGATCGTTATAAGGTAGGCAATAAGCCCGCAACTATACTGAACTACTTTGCTATTTGATACAATGCACGTCTCGACGATCCCGAGCTAAGTCGCTTTTTTCACAGAGAGAATGGATACAAGGCCGAATTTGCGGGATCGGGCCGTTATTCCCGCCAGTTTGACGAATATGTTTGGGTGGGAGAATATCAAAACGTTAACACGTCGTAAAGAGAGCCAGTCGGTGCGGCATAATTTAAACTCACGCACATCCACTAATCAATCGTTGTCGAACATGCGCAAGAAGCTCCTATTGGGGATCGTGGCACTTATTATCATTGTTGCATCAACAGCTGGATGCACCTCAAACGTGCAGACGGGAACGAAACAACCAAAAAACGTCACGGTAGGTGCGCTCCTCCCGCTCACCGGCAACGCCGCCAGCATCGGTGCGAGCGTAAACAGCACTATACGTGTCGCAGAGGCTGACGTCAACGAGTACCTTGCTGCGACCAGCGCGAGTGTCCGCGTACAGCTCGTCATTAAAGACACGGGAATGACTCCAGAGGGGGCTCTTACGGGGATGAAAGCACTGCATGCTGACGGCGTGACGGCTGTCGTGGGGCCATATTCAAGCGCTGAGCTCAAAGCCGTCACCCCCTATGCAAACGAGAACGGCATGGTGCTCATCAACTACGGAAGCACCGTCCCTTCGCTCGGCGTTGCACGAGAGAACGTGTTTCGCCTCGTGCCTGATGACAGCCACCAAGGTCTCGCGCTGGCCACAGTGATGCAGGAACGAGGCGTGAAGCTGCTTATACCGTTTGTTCGCGACGACGTCTACGGCAATGGTCTCTTCAATGCCACAAGAACTGCGTTCGAACAGCACGGTGGAATCGTGACTGGCGGGACGCGATTTGCGATTAACACAACCAACCTCAGCGGAGCGCTCGATACAGTGAGGCCGCAGCTCACCCAAGCAACCGCCACATACGGACAAGACGCTGTCGGCATCCTCTTCATTGGCTTCGAAGGCGATACGATACCGATGATTACGACCGCCAGCAATGATCCGCAGTGGTCGGCAGCACGCTGGTGGGGCGTAGAGGCGACACCCATTAATACTCTCCTCGCTAACAGCACGGTCGCAGAGTCTGCTGCCCGCCTGAACTACAGCGGGGCGCAGCAGATCGAAGGACAAGGCGAACGTTATACACACCTTATGCAGAACGCGAGCGTGCAGCACACCGTTCAAACGTCTGATGGCTCCTTTGCTTATGATGCTGTGTGGGTCATGGCTCGTGCGCTAGCTGAGACGAATGGAGGGAACAGCACCGCACTTCGAGAGGCGATTCCGCGTGTTGCTAGCTCGTACAGTGGCATCACCGGTAACGCAACGCTCAATGCGGTCGGCGATCGGGCGTATGCGAACTATGACTTCTGGACGATCAAGAGTCAAAACGGCACGTACATTAAAGTAAAAACGGCGCAGTTCAGAACTGATCCTATCTCAGGGGCAGCTGTCGTCTTGCCAAGCACGACAACCGCGGTGTTGCGCTGATTCACTGCGTAATGTTGCGCTGAGGTTATACGCGGCGCAACGTCAACCGCGGCGTGTCATCACACACATATGGCCGGGCAACAAAACATGTTATCTTTTCTGCTCAACCGCGATATTTCGTTCTACGATTGACACAACCTTCTCAAATTCTCGCTCTGGACTAAACACAACGTATTCCGTGCCAGCTACAAAACTCATCGTCTGTCCTGACTCAGTATAGAACACATCCCCTGTATTGAGGACCTCTTCGCGATTCTTGTATTTGACACGGATGCTCCCTTTAATGATATATCCCCAGGCCGGAGTTGGGCTCATGTCGTCAGGCAAGCCTTTGAAAGAAGGAGTCGCGTCGAATTCCTTATAGAAAGTGCCTATCTCGACGTTCATAGCGCCCCATATTGTTCTCCGAACGACGTACCCATCTCCCTCTAACATAACCGGCAGCTCTGTGATTGACGTTCTCATCGTAGCCTCCGGGTAGGATTGAAATATGTAGTGAATACACCACGCGCCGCGAACTTGTATTTTTCTCCGCGTTTTGTTACAGTCATACGCTCGGACGATGAACCGCCTGACGTTGAAGAAATGGACGTGGCGCATAGGAATTACCATACGCAGTAGAGTGTTTCATTGAAGTAATTCGATAACACGACGAAACAGCAACCACTCGGCGCGGTCTTCATAGTCGCGTGAACGGATGACGCACAACAGCTAGGGCCTGGTGGAGGCTCCGACGTTAGAGCCTACATAGACTATCGGTATCGACTGCCTGAGCACGTCTAACGTATATGGGAAGTTGCTGGGCAGATGTGCGGTAACCATGTGGAGATATGTGCGCCGATTGATAACATAAATGAAAATGCTTGCTGTTCTGCAAAAACGACACACAAGCGAGTTTAACGCGCTTAATTCGCGCTACTTTTATTAACAGGGCACACATATTCAACCGTTTCTCAAAAAGTGGTGTAGATTGCAGCATTCGTCCTGTGGGTTGCACCGTATACAAAGAAAAGGAGGTGACCGTAGCATGCAAACATACATTATACTTATGAAATGGACGCAAGCAGGTATTGAGAAGATAAAGGAGCTACCGCAACGAGTAGAAAGCGCTCGCAATGCGTTCAAGTCCGTTGGTGGAGAACTGAAAGCCTTCTACATGACCTTTGGAAGGTACGATACGATTGCAGTTGTCGAGGCTCCCAGCGATGAGGCAATGGGGAAAGCATTGCTGATTGTCGGCAGTGGGGGAGCGGTAAGCATGGAGACGCTGAAGGCGTTCCCAGAAGCAGAGGGATATGAGATAATCAAGGGACTTCCATGAGTCCAATGCTTACGCTGCACTGCAAGTAAGGTACAATTTTACATATGGAGCGTTTAACGCTCCCTTTCATTCTTTTTAGTAAACAAACAACAAGTAGGGGGCTACAGTCCTCTTAAAGCTACGACCACCTCAGTGATGTCTGCATTCTTTAAGATGAACTAACGTGAAAGCCAGAGCTTAATACAGACCCCAATGTGAGAAACTCTCGTCTGAATTGAGGACTCCGTTTATTGCTAGCTACTACCGTAAACCACGCGGTGCTTCCGCAAGCTAGTTCGTTTAGTTTCTTTTCCCTTAGCCGCAACGGTCAAAGACGACCGACGCCCCCGCGTCTGTAAAAAAGCTTGAAGGGACGTCGATACCGCTTTACCACATAAAATTAGGGCGAAAAAGCACCACAGGGGTGCCGTGCACTCCTGAGCGTCTTTATCGCTTGCGGATTTATCTTTTCGCTTCGTCATTTGCAATCACTGTCAGCCGCCGATCAGCAATCCTATCAGGACACCAGCGATAGCCGCAGCGGTTGCGATGGCTATGGTCTCTAGTACCGTCCTTCCCATCGGGCGTTTGCCAATCTTTGCCCTGTAGACACCGAGCAGGATCAGGAGGGTAGCGGTTCCCAGGATACAGGCTATCCGGGCATCGGCAAACGGGAGAAATACGAAAGGTACCACTGGGGTTAATCCGGCTGCAAAATCCGTGATCCCCATCCAGCCGGCCTGCACGAGCATAGAGCTTTTCTGGGAGGCGGGGGCCTCCTCACCGGCGACCGCGTCCTCGAATGTGCGGATCGCCAGGGGGTTAGCCTGTATATCAGTCCGGATCGCATCGAGGCTTGTACTGCTCAGGCCCGTTCCCTGCAGCACGCCCATTAGCTCGTTCACTGCATGGTCAGGATCACGATGGATCTCGGCTTCCCGCTGCTCTGCCTCCACCCGGGCTTCGTCCCTCTCGGACTCGAGATCGAGGTAAAGCCCCGCCATCATCGAGACCGACGCCGCAATGGCGCCCGTAGCGCCTGCAAGAAACACGACACTTCCGGACTGGGCGCCTACTGCGACACCGAGCACGAGCCCGAAGATTGAGACGGCGCCATCCTCCATGCCGTATACGACGTCCCCCGCAGAGCCGCGGAGTGATTCCTTTATCCGGTGGAGGAGTGACGGGCTGGTTACTTCGCTCATGCCCGGATCAACCTCACACATATCAAAATCATAGAATATACAAAGGAATCCAAGGAATATAAAAGATTGGAAATGAACTGGGGATTATTCCTTCAATTCCAGTTTCTCAACATGGTAGATCTGCCGGTGTTTGTTTACATATTCCGTGTTCCTGGTCCGCCCATCACCGTGGCGTGTTATTTCTGCGCGCGGACGAGATTCCACCATTCTGTCTCTAAAATTGCCCTGTTTCGCAGGTGCTCTTCTTTGTCATAAGCCTGTGTTCCGAGCGGGCAGGCTAGCAGATACCGGTACGAATTGGGGTATACCAGGCCGGACAGGTGGTTTATGAAACGACGGGTGGCAACATCTCCAATTGTCGCACCAGCTTCGGACAGGGTCTCGCTAAGCAACCTATGTGATGTCGCCTTCAGTGGATTGCAGTCAGAATGGCATGCACTTCTCAGGATCCCCGCCCATAGCGTCCTGAGACGGGGGAATAGAGTTGAAATCTCCCACAACATGTCAGACATGCGGGAGAAAAACAAAAGATTAATCCTTCAGGAATTAACAGCTGAGATAGCTTTTCATGAAAAAAGAATATCCGGAAGGTGAGGCGATACACCTTGCCAAAAGCCGGTATCCTGAAGGTGAGGTGATGCACCTTACCAAAAGCCGGCTGGAAGCCCTGACGGATGGGATCTTTGCCTTCTCGATGACATTGCTTGTTGTAGGCATCAACATACCGGAGAAGACGGCCCTAGTCCAATCAACAGGCTTCGTCATGAACCTTCTCTTCTCGCTGTGGTCTGATTTTTTCCATTATATGCTGGCCTTCCTGATCCTCGGGGCATTCTGGCTTAGCCACCATGTTGAGCTCCATCCCGTGAGTCGCCTGAACCGGATGTATGTCTGGCTCAATATGGGGACCCTCATGTTCGTCGCCCTCCTTCCGTTCTCCACCTCCTTTTCGGGTGATTTTCCTGGTGTCCCCCTTGGTCAGATCGTATTCGAGCTGAACCTTTTTGCACTCGGGATGGGGATGTTCCTGCAATGGAAGTACGCCACCGGGAAAGACCGCCTGGTTGATCCTGGAATGGCCCCCGGTTTTGTCCGGCAGGTGGGCGCCCGCTCCCTGGTCGTTCCCTTTGTCTCCCTCCTCGCGGTCCTTATCGCCCTGACGGGGAAGACGTGGAGCCTGGCGGTTTACCTGCTCCTTCCACTGGTCGAGTATCTCGTCGTCCGCTGGGCGAGGAGGGAGGCAGAACCTTCCGCGTCTAAGCGTCCACGCGGCTGAGTTAGAATCGATGTGACAAACACTGCGAGGGTTTGGGCAAGCTGCCCTTTCAAATCAACGCAAACGTGCGCAAATATGAACCTTCAAGCACTTGGCCCATCCGAGACAATAGCTGCACACCACCCTGCAAAGACTACATACCCCAGATGCGCGTCTCGCCTTGCACGTTACACGCTTCTGTCAGCTCTTCCAGTGTTTATATGTGCCTTCAGGCTCTGAGACATTAACCCAGCTGCAGGCCTACATTGAAGCTAAAAATATAGTGGCGAGGGAAGCTATTCCAAATAACACAGAGGCGAGTCAGAGCCATTATAAACAAGTACAAAAATTAATAGATAAGAACGCTCATCCGCAAACGTTAAGCACAGTTTTGCCATTAACAGTTAAAGCACGGAGTTTACCTAAGGCGCTTACAGTTAGTGCTAAGCCATTAAAGCATTAATACGACGGTTGTTTATCTAAGGCTCAATGATCAGGATCTGCAGGAAGTGAATAAATATGGGACGCAGCCGTCCCTTAGTTTTTTATTTCGATAATCCAAATGACGATACATCAGCCAGAATGGAGAATTCAAGATATATGACTGAGGTATAAGGACATGGCGGAAAGCACTTCGCAGGCATACAGGACTAAGGTATTACTGAACACCAACATGGGGGATACCACCCTAGAGCTTTTTGATGATATGCCCATTACCGTGGGCAACTTCCGAAAGCTTGTGGATAAGGGATTTTATGACGGCACCATCTTCCACCGGATCATCGATGGCTTCATGATCCAGGGCGGGGACCCCACGGGCACTGGCCGGGGTGGACCGGGTTACGCTATCAAGGATGAGTTCTCTGATCATAACCGCAACGATCGAGGAACCATTGCCATGGCCAACGCCGGCCCGAACACGGGCGGCAGCCAGTTCTTCATCAACCTGGGAAACAACAACTACCTGGATAAAGCTCATCCGGTCTTCGGTAAGGTTGTTGAGGGAATGGATGTGGTGGAGAAGCTGGGTAAAGTGAAGACTGACGCAATGGACCGGCCGGCGAAAGAGGTGAAGATAATAGGCGCGAAGATCGCAGATTATTGAATGAAAAGAGGCCATTTCTAACTGGAAGCTTCAAATAGCTCATTAACGATTTTGCATCCATCATTGTTAGGGGGGTTATAGAAACACAACTTTTCTGGAATTCCTTTAGAATACTTCACGCATCCCCAGCATTGACTAAACAGCCGCACACCATGATTATCTCTATAGGCTTTGCATAACTCAACTGCTCTTTCCAGAGGGATTGAGATTTCTGATTGCATAATTAAACTTTTCTTGTTTTGTCAATTTAGTTTTTATGCGGCATCTAAGAGCGGCGTTCTGACGGTTGCCGTTTATTAGTCCAGACACGCGAGTGAACGCTCGTACTTACGAGTTAGTAGGCGCTACTTTTACAACATAGAAAGTGTATATCGAAGCTTATACACTCTACCGCAATACTCACCATAATTATAATTATAGTATGCCTCATATAACATATCATGCTTCCAATACCTGAAGAGAGGGAATTCACAACGATACAGGTGAAAAAAGGGACGAGAGAACGCCTCAAGAAGTTAGGCAGGAAGGGCGAGACTTACAACGACATTATCACGAAGTTACTCAAGGAATACGAGGAGGGGGGCAACGAACCATGATAATCAAAAGAGACGATAGGCGATACAGATTCGCTATATCCATGACATCACATAGGACCCTATGGGCTCGGATAGCGCTTAAGCAAGTGGTAAAAGCGCATAAATTCGATCGAAATCATGTAACTCAAATCATGCGGTCAACCGACTCTCCTGAAGCGGCATTAGAACACATCAAAACATACTTTGAAGGCCAATCTCGCGTCTATTGGGCGAACGCACTCAGAATCGTATGGAAAGAGACAGGAAAAGCGTCGATCGCGGTTATTCACGACGTCCTCACCAGCAAGGACTTTTTGCGATATTTAACCAGTTGGAAAGAAAAATCAATCGTTAAACAAGAACTGGTCGTAACGAGAGTTCAATCGCAATGGGATCTATTCGTCGAGGATAAGATCACGTCGAGAGCGAACAAGGTCGCAGGTGTCACTCATTCGACATACGGACAAATCCAAGACGTCATGGCTCAAGGCGTCAAGGACGGATCGACTCACTATGAAATCGAGCAGCAAATCGAGTCGTTTCTTGATGAGAAGTGGAAGGCCCACGGAGAGACTATCTCACGGACAGAAGTCAATTCGGCCATGAACACGGCTATGCTGGAGGACGCGAAGGCAATAGCCCCGGAGCTTAATAAGGTTTGGGCGTGTGGATTCTTTAAAAGCCGTCAAGATCACATAGACGCAGACGGTCAGTCCGTCCCTCAGTCAGAGCCGTTTATAGTCGGCGGGGAGGAAATGATAGGACCGGGCGATGATTCGGCAAGCGCCGATCAACTAATCAACTGTGCATGTACAATATTCTTTGAGCCTCCCGAGGAAAGTAAAAAATAACCGCAGCGATGAACGCAGATAAAATCGCGGAGGCTGCGATTGCCAAACGTAAGAAAGGCAATCTATCAAGACGTGTGGGAGATACTTGAAGCGCTATTGGGGGGCAGGTCACTAAAGGGCTTCTCCTCCGAGACGCAAAATTGAGGGAGAGGGTTCAACCCTGACGACTGATGAAATATCGGCCCAAATGGCGCCATGGTGACTCTTCTTTTAGTGATTTAGCAGTTTTATATATCCACTATTAAAGTGCCACTCGTCAAACCGTGGGAATGAGCCTCTCACTATCGGTTTCAGACCAGAGCCTTTATTGTCTAGTCTGACATTTTCTTAGGCGTCTAGATACAACGTAAGAGAGTTGTAAGAGGGGAGCTTAATGAAGTTGTTCAAAAAAGTGTTGATAGTTACGCTTGCTTTAGCGTTCATTGCATCAATGGGGGCAGCCGCAGTAGGCGCTCAAACCAGTGAATCCGTTTCGACCCCTACCGTTCAAGCTGCAGCTAGCAGCGATTTTGCGAGGGTAGCTACCAACTATAGTGCGACGGCAGCGAGCAGCGCAATGTCAACGGGACATACTAGCGTAGCGACATCTACGCCCGTCGTTGGTACTACTTACAAAACACCCACAACGTTAAACATTATAGCCACAAGTCAATCAGCTCGAAACAACTCCCAGCAACTAATTCTAGGATATCTACGAACAGGGGATAGAGGGATCCGTGATCAGCCCGTCGAGCTCTGGATAAAGACGGGTAATAACCCGGCTGTTAAAGCATCTACCGGGAAAACGTTCAATGATACGAGGACAGGCTTGGTGGGCTGGTATGTCTGGACGACTAACGAGACAGCGCACACCACCCAGTATTATTTCGTTTACCGCGGCACGAGCACTTACGCAGCGGCGACATCCAACGTTATCGCGATAAAGTACGAGAAAAAAGAGACAAAACCCTGCCAGACCAATATGATTGCATACGCAACGAAACAGGTGGTCGCGAAAGGTACGACTAGTACCATGTGGGTACGGCTTATGAATGGGCCGATGCCGGTGCCTGGTCAGTACATTTACGTATGGAAGTGGAGCGGCGGAAAGTGGGTATGTATAAGCAGACATATTACGCGGACTAGCACCCAACTCCCTGGTGCAGGATGGGTTCTGGTTGACTATAAATTGAAAACCGCAGGAACGGGCTTATTTAAGTTTAGCTACTTCGGAACTTCACCATATTACGGACCAAAGTATGCCCAATCAGAGAGCAATTCGGTGCAACTGATGTGGAAGTGACACATTGCACCCCCCATTTTTTCTTTTTTCGATTTCCTGCTCAAGAATAAGAATTGCTTAAGTGCCCCCCATCTCTTCGCTTACGTGATTAAGATATGAGGCTTTAACATGGAACCCTAGAACCAATGCCCGCTTGATAGAGCAGGAGGTTGATGGTTGGATTGCCCCCATTTCCTATAAAAAAATGATAAAACAAAGTGAGAGACTATGGCGATGAAATCCCTATTGGTTTTGTATTCTTATCATCACAATAATACTGAGAAAATTGCGAAAGTCTTCGCAAAAGTACTTGATGCACAAACAAAAACGCCACAGCAAGTCAACCTTGAAGAGCTTCAAGAGTATAGCCTAATTGGCTTTGGCTCAGGGATATATGGCGCCAAACACCATGAATATCTGCTTGACCTTGCCGATAGGCTACCACAGGTCACCAACAAGAAAGCATTCATTTTCTCAACCAGTGCAATTACAGGAGAAGCCAAAGTCGCCAAAGATCACTCGCTGCTCAGGGAAAAACTGCAATCTAAAGGGTACATAATCGTTGATGAATTCAGTTGTAGAGGTTTTAACGCGAATAGCTTCCTTAAATTATTTGGGGGAATGAACAAGGGTAGGCCTAATGCTGAAGACCTCAAAAGTGCGGAAGAGTTTGCATCGAACCTGAAGCAGTACATATAAAAGGGTTACTCTCAATCTGTTCTGGAATATCTATGACTGGAGGCTGTTTTAGGTGGAGTTGGTGCAGCAGCTTGTGTTTGTGCTGGTTTCGTCGGTGTCGGTTTCCGAAGCTTATATGACACTTTGAACGTTTTTTTGTGCCGTATACTGCTTTAGGGCAACACATATCGCTGACTCGCAGTCATATCGATAATTTCGACTGTTGGCCCCACTCGCTTTAACCAGTTGTCGCATTCGTGCTGTGAATTGAAAGATCTGGATTGAATACGTTCATAATCAGCACTTATTCGGTTTTTTTAGCTTTTTGCTGCCCATTTCTTGCAGCTTTTGTGAACGCAGCACATGACTCTAAGAGCCCCGCAATAATTCGTAAAACTAGCTAGAAAGCGTTAAGCCATATGGCCAACGTTGTTGTGCATTTGAGTTATTTGCCACGAGGACATTACAAAGAGGAATCTCATGCCCCTTTCAGAAAATAAACGCAGTAAAACCTCCAAATTAAATCAATACGGTCGAAGGGGTGTGGTAGTTAATTTCTCTTTAACTATCCTTTCTTTACCTTTGCTTTTCGCCTCAGCCGGTACAATCTACTGGATAAACGGATGGGTATATTTCGGGTTTATTTTAGCATATCAAGTTATTTTCACTCTACTTTTAATGAGACTAAATCCAAGGTTGCTCAATGAGCGTGGCAAATTTGTCAAGGAAGGCACTAAGCCATTTGACAAGGTGTTTGCGGTTCTGTATCTGCCTCTAACTTATTTGATCCTGATTATTGCGGGGCTTGATGCAGTCCGTTACGAGTGGTCAATCATGCCGTTATGGATCACTCTTTTAGGAGTGGTTATGACTATACCCGCCTATTTCGTTTCTTTCTGGGCCATGGCAGAGAATTCACACTTCGAGTGCACGGTACGGCTTCAAGAAGAGCAAAAGGTGTGCAAATCTGGCCCATACCGAATAGTGAGACATCCAGGTTATGCCGCTGGGTTTGTTTCTGTCGTGACAGCCCCTCTCATCTTAGGTTCGTGGTGGGGACTTGTGCCCGGCGCCATAATTGCCGCTATGCTAGTGATCCGCACGGCATTGGAAGATCGCACGTT